>SXWC01000018.1 GCA_005789975.1 Planctomycetaceae bacterium | reverse complement strand
GCATGGGCGTGTTGCCGCTCGTGCTCCCCGAGCCGTGGCAGAAGCTCGGGCTCACCGGCGAGGAGACGTTCGACATTCCCTTCGACGGCCTCACGCCGCGGTCCACGGTCGTCGTCAGGGCGACGGGGCCCGATGGGACGGTGCGGGAGATTCCCTGCCTCGTGCGGATCGACACGCCGGTGGAACTCGACCAGTTTCAGGCGGGCGGCATCCTGCCGTTCGTTCTCCGCAAGCTGCTCGCCACCTGATGGCGGTATTCGGGGGGCAGAACATTCCGCATCCGTGGAAATCTTTTCCGCGCAGCAGCCTCCAAAATCCGATTTTGGCGTTTTTCAGGCCCCACGCGGCTTCTTGTCGGGTCCGGATTTCCTATAGTGGACGGCCGCCTCCCCTGAGGCCGGTCCCTCCCGCCACCGCTTTTTCTTCCCGGCTCGCTTTCTGAGGTTCACGCCATGGCCACGGATGTCCCGCAGTCCCCCGTCAAGTTGATGTCCGGTCCGGTGCCGTTTCACGGCACCGAGGAATCCGCCGTCCGTCAGCGGCCGGGCGCCCACGGCCGCTCGGCGATCTCAGAGGTCGTGATCGAGACGCTCGAGCAGGTCAGGCCCGCGGGTCGGCCCGGCCGGCTCTCCACCCATTCATCGCTCGCCGAGGCGGGCATCGATTCCGAACGATTTCTCGACGCCGTCAATCGCCTCGAAGGTCGCTACCAGATGCGGTTTCATGCCTCCTGGCTCGTGGCGGTCCGCACCTGCGGCGATCTGATCGAACAGGTCGCCGAGCACATGTTCGACGCGGCCGACCGGGCCGCCCGAGTCGCCACGAGCCCGTCGCCGAGCCCGGCGGCGAGCCGGCCTGCGATGCGGCCCGCCGCCGGGACCGATTCGCCCTGGCCCGAGTGCGACGCGCTGGAGGAGAGGCTTGCCGGACTCGAGGCCGCTGGCCTCGAAAACCCGTTCCTGCTGGCCAACGAGGCGGTCGATGGCCGTGTCGCGACGCTCCGTGGCCGCGACACGATCTCGTTCACGAGTTTCGACTACCTCGGCCTGGCCGGACATCCCGATGTCAGGCAGGCGGCCAAGAACGCGATCGATCGCTTCGGCTGCAGCGCCTCGGCCAGCCGGATGGTCGGCGGCAACAACACGATCCTCGACGCGCTCGACGCCGAACTCGCCGAATTCATCGGCACCGAGCGGGCGGTGATGTTTCCCTGTGGCTACGGCACCAATGCCTCCGTCTTCAGCCATCTTTTCGGGGCCGGTGACCTGATCCTTCACGACGAACTCGCCCACAACAGCATCGTGCAGGGAGCGGCGCTCTCCAAGGCCGGCAAGCGTTCGTTCCGCCACAACGACCATCGGCAACTCGACAGCCTGCTGGGTGACCTGCGGTCGCAATATCGTCGCATCGTGGTCGCGATCGAGGGCGTCTACAGCATGGATGGCGACTATCCGGACCTGCCGCGGTTCATCGAGGTGAAGCGGAAGCACGACGCGATTCTCTACGTCGATGAGGCCCATTCGATCGGCACGATGGGGCCCGAGGGCCGTGGCATCTGCGACTTCTTCGGCGTCGATGCCCGCGAGGGTGATCTCTGGATGGGCACGATCAGCAAGGCGCTGGGAGCGCAGGGCGGCTACCTCGCCGGGCCCGAGCGGTTGATTTCGTATCTCGGCTTCACCACGCCGGCTTTCGTGTTTTCCACCGCCTGCTCGCCGCCGAACGCCGCCGCGGCCCTCGAGGCGGTGCGGGTGATCCGCCGCGAGCCCTGGCGGCTTGCCCGGCTCCGCGAACGGTCCGACCTGTTTCTCAAGCTCGCCAACGACGTCGGCCTCGACACCGGCACGAGCAGCGACACGCCGGTGATCCCGATCATCCTGGGCAGTTCCGCCCGGGCGATGCTGGTCTCCCAGATGCTGCTGGAGCGGGGGATCAACGCCCGGCCCATCCTCTATCCGGCCGTTCGCGAGACGGCCGCCCGTGTGCGGTTCTTCCTGACGTGCGAGCACACCGAGGAGCAGATCGTCCACACGGTCGAGACCCTCGCCGCCGTCGTGGCCGCGACGGCCTAGCCTGCCGACCCATACCCCGTCGCCGGACGTTCACGACGGCCCTCCGGGCCTCCGTTCCCTCGGAGGCGTCTGCGCTCCGCCATCCATGGCTCCGCCGGGCACCGATCCGCCGCAGGCGGTTGGTCGGCCTGCGCCGGCTCCCGGGGCACGGGTAGCCCCTCACGGTCTCGTTGTTCGCCGAGAAGAACGACGCCGCATGCGTGGTTCCCTGCGACCCCTGATCGTGTCGGCTTGGCCATCTTTATCGCCAGGGAGGGGTCGCTCACAGGCTGCGATGGCCACGGCGGAAGCCATCAGGAACTACCGGACGCTTCGCAGGAAAAACATCCGATCCATCTGCAGAACCCGGTGGATCACGCCTGAGGATGAAGGAGGAGCCGTATCAGCCGGAGGCCTCCGCCGCCTTGCCGCGGGTTCCCGTGGACCAGGCGAGCGGCCCGGTGCCGAAGATGCCGTCGCGAAAGACCGGCCAGCGCCGCTTGACGATGTCGTCGGTGACCACGAGCAGGGCCGGCAGAAACACGAGCTCGGCCAGCGTGGCGGCGGCCACGGCGGCGCAGGCCAGCATCCCGAAACCGGCCAGCGCCGGCACGCTGCTGGCGGTGACGCCCGCAAAGCCCACCGTGAGCACCACGCCGCCGATCATGACGGCATTGCCTGTTTCGGCCACCGCGCGGCGGACCGAGGTGGCGATCGAGATTCCCTCCCGGCGACTGCGGGCAAGGGCCGAAAGCACGTGCACGGTGTCGTCGACCGCCAGGCCCAGGCAGACGTTGAACACGATCACCGTGGCCGGGTCGAGCGCGCGGCCGGTGAGCACGAGCATCGCGGCGATCACGGCGAGCGGGAAGACGTTGGGGATCAGGCTCACGATCCCGGCCAGCAGCGAGCGGAAGGCGATCGCGAGGATGCAGCCGATCACGAGCACCTCCAACACGAGACTCGATCCCAGGTCGCGGACGAGCTGCCGGATGTTGCGGGCCGAAACGACCGACATCCCCACGAGCCGCAGCCGCCAGCCCGGCGACTCACGCTCGATCCCGGCCAGTCCGGAATCGATCCGGTCGTAGACGCCCTCGAGTGTCCGGGAGCCGAGGTCGCTGACGCGGGCCCGCACCAGGGCCATGCGGGCGTCGGGGGCCACGAGGTCGCTCACGCTGGCGGCATCGAGCCGCCGGCGTGCCCGGGGGGGCAGTTCGCCGGCGATCGTCGACAGCGAGATCGGCCGCGAGATGCCCGCCTCGCGGCCGAGCAGCTCCTCGACCCGCGAGAGCGACGCCAGGACCGCCGGATCGCGCCAGTCGAGCCCCTCGGGCCAGCCGACGACGACGTCGATCCCCATCGCCCCGCCGAATTCGGCATCCACGCGGGCGAGGGCCCGCGAGGCGGGGGCGCCCGCCGGCAGGGAATCGACGATCCGGTTGTCGGCATCGAGCCGCGCACCGACGAGCCCGAGCGCCGCGGTGAGGCCGCAGGCGAGGCCCACCAGCGGTCGGGCGTGCCGCACCGAGAAGGCGGCGAGCATGTTGGCGGCCCGTCCGGCCAGCCGCGAGGAGCGGCCCAGCCGCAGGCCGCTGCAAAACCGCGTGGCGGCGAGCAGCGGCGTGAGCAGTGTGACCGCCATGAAGCTCGCCAGGGCTCCGACCGCCGCGGCGATGCCGAACGTCCGCACCGCCTCGATCTGGGCGACGGCCAGCGATGCGAAACCGATCGCGGTCACGATGCTCGTCAGGCCACAGGCCCTGCCCACCCGTTGCATGGCACCGGAAGAGGCGGTCAGCGGGTCGATCCCCCGGCGTACGCTGCGGCGCATGTCCTCGATGAAGTGAATCGAGTCGCAGGTGCCCACCACGAGGGCCAACGAGGGCACGACGCTCGTGAGGATGTTCACCGGGGCGTTGCAGAGGCCGAGGATGCCCAGGGCCCAGACGGCTCCGACGAGCGGCGGCACGCAGGCCACCACGGTCGACCGCAGGCTCCGCGCCACCGCCGCCGAGAGGATCACGGCCAGCGACATGCCGACCGAGTTGAACATGATCATGTCGCGCCGCAGGGCCCGCGTGGCCTGCTCCCGCAGTGCCGGCAGGCCGGTCAGTTCGAGCGCCAGCGGCCCCCCGGCGCTGGTGTCGGCGGCGATGACGGCCTCGATCCGCGCGACGGTCTCCGCCGACAGCAGCGGGCTGTCGCCCGCGATTTGCACCAGCAGAAGCGACGACGCGGCGTCGGCGGAGAGGAGGTGACCGGCGACCAGTGGATGCCTTCCCGCCCGCTCCTTGGCCTCGGCGCGGGAGTCGGCGTCGAGCGGCTCTGACCGGCGTGGGATCACCGGCAGCACCGCACCGGCGGCGCCCTGCCGGCGGATGTCGAACATGCTGCGCACCTGTGCCACACCCTCGATTCGTTCGAGTTTGCCCGCGAGCGCCTCGAGGGCTGCCAGGGGCTCGGCCCCGAAGATGTCGCCCGATCGGGAGGTGGCCCGGACGATGCAGTCGCGGTCGGGGGGGCCGAAGATCGCGGCGACCTCGTCGATGAGGCGAAACTCGTCGCTGCTGTCGCGGACGAGCGACCTGAGGTCGTCGTCCATCCGCAGCCGGGAGATGCCGAACAGGGCGACCGCCGTGAGGACCGCCGCGACCAGCCAGCCGGCCCGGTGCCATTTCGGCCCCGACGGTGTCGCCCGATCGGACGTCGTCAGGCGTCCGTCTCCGTCGGCTCCCGTTGCACGAGGTGCAACTCCGCCGGGTCCACGATCCAGCCGCGGCAGTTCGGAGCCCCGCAGCGGCACGGGATCGCCGCGTCGGCCGGCCAGCTGTAGTCGATCAGGAGTTCGGCGCCCGATTCGATCGGGCGGATCGTCTGCAGCCACAGCCGCTCTTCCTCCATGTCACCGGGCTCAGCCTCCCAGTAGAAAAGTTCGCAGTTGGGATCGCAACTGTGATTCATGAACCGCAGCGGGGCGGCGGGGTCGAGGAGCCTGCCCCCCGGGAGCTCCATCACGTAGCTGGAATCCTCGGGATGCTCGTCGAGAATCGTGCCCTGCACCTCGGCAAGGACGATCCCCGATGCGATCCTCCGGCGGGCGAAGACCCCCCGTCCGACGTGCGTTTCACCGGTGCGAACAAGGCGTGCGAGGCGGGGCGTGCCGGATTCGAGCGTCCGGGTATCTTGGTGGGGCATGGGTGTCGAGAAGGTGCTTCGAGGAAAAGTGGACCGGAACTCTAACGATGAAGCGTTCACCCGGTCAACCGTGCAGGAATGGAACGGGTCGTCATGCGGTTGCGGGCGCGCTCGCGCTCGGGGTCGCCCTCGCCTGGTCGTCGGGCGGCGCCGGTGAGGATTCCTGCCGGCTGCGGATCGCCTGCTTCAATGCCGAGAATCTCGCGGCTCCCGGGGAATCGACGCGGCTCACCCGGTTTCGGTTCGAGCCCGCGCGCAAGCGGCACATCGACCGGATCGCGGACGTGATCGAAGCGATCGACCCCGACATCCTCGTGATGCCGGAAGTGGTTTCGAAGGAGGGGGTCGAGGCGGTGACGTCGATCCTGCGGCAGAAGGGCATGGAGGACTTCCGCGGCTATCACGTTGACGGCGCCGACAGTTTTTCCGGCTTTGACGTGGCCATTTTCTCCCGGATCGAGCCCGACGAGATCGACGGCCGCCGGATCCACGCTCACGTTCCCAAACGGCGGCCGGCCCGCGGCGGCGGGGCGGAAGCCGTCGCGGATGATGGGGATGGTGACGACGCCTGGCTGCGGCAGCCCTACACGTTCGTGGACGAACGCGGCATGGAGCGGAGCGAGGAAGCGGTGCTCCAGCGGCATGCGGTCGCCTATTTCACGGTCTGTGGCCGGAAGATCGCCCTGCTCGGCATGCACCTCAAGAGCAATCCCTCCGACGTCGGCGCCAACGCCCAGCGGGCCGCCGAGGCCAGGATCGCCCGTGACATCATCCGCCGTCGGATCGTGCCACGGGGCTACCTGCCCATCGTGCTGGGTGATCTCAACGACTACGACCCCGACGTTCCCATGGCCGACGCCGTGCGGAAGACACAGACGAACGTCCTCCGCGATCTCAAGAACTACGACGAGGCGGCGGAGGGGCCGGAGCTCGTCAACGCCGCGGCCCGCATGCCCCGCGTCGCCGACCGCTACACGTCGCACTGGGATTTCAACGAAAACGGGGCCGCCGACGGCGAGGACGTGTTCACGATGATCGACCACATCCTCCTGCACCGCGACCTCGAGCCGGCGATCACGCGGGCCTTCGTCTTCCATGCGATCGATCTGGACGTGTCGGACCATCATCCGGTGGTCGTCGACCTCGATCTCTCGCGGGCGAAGTGATGAGGCGGGCGGGAAGGGCGGCCCGCGGCGGTCAGGCGAGTTCGTCGCGAACCCGCTCGAGGAGCTTTTTCGTGGCGAGGATGCCGTCGGCCTCGGAAAGACCCTTGCCCTCGTACTCCACCCCCACCCAGCCCCGGTATCCGGCGGCGATCACGAGCTTCATCATCTTGCGGTAGTCGGTCCGCACCTCGTTGCCCTCGGCGTCGAACTCGTGGCTCTTGGCGCTCACTCCCTTGGCGAACGGCATCAGTTCCTCGACACCGCGGTAGCGGTCGTAGTCGTGAAAGTTGCCGAAGTCGGGGAGCGTGCCGCAGTTGGGCCTGTCCACCAGCTTCATCACGCCGGCCAGCCATTCGCCATTGCTCGACAGGCCGCCGTGGTTCTCGACGATCACGTTGGTGTCGAGTTGCGCCGCAAACTCGCTCAGCCGGCCGAGGCCGTCGGCGGCGAGCTTCTGCTGTTCCTCGAAGGTTCCCTTGCTGCCGGCGTTGACCCGGATCGAATGGCACCCGAGCCGCTTGGCAGCCTCGACCCACGGGTAGTGCTTCTCGATCGCCTCCGTCCGCGCCTTGCCGTCGGGATCGCCGAGGTTGCCCAGCCCGTCGCACATGATCAGCACGTTGGTGACGCCCTCGTCGGCTGCCCGCTTGGCCAGCTCGGCGAGGTAGTCGGCGTCCTGCGGCTTGTCCTTGAAGAACTGATTGACGTATTCCACCGCCTCGATGCCGAACTGCTGCTTGGCCGCCCGGGGGAAGTCGAGGTTGTCGAGCTTGCCCGAGAACAGCGTCTGATGGAGCGACCACTGGGCCAGCGAGATGCGAAACAGCGGCGGCTGCGGCGCGGGATCTTCGCCGAAGGCCGAAGACCGGTGGGTGGCCAGGGCTCCGGCCAGGGCCGCCGACGAAGCGAGAAAGGTGCGGCGGCTTGTCTGCCGCGAAGCGGAGGAAATCATGCGGATCCTCTGGAAGCAGTGGAAATCGTGGAAGCAGTGGAAATCGGTCGGAATCAGTGCGGGGGCTGCTCGTTCTCCGCCTCCGACTGGAAGTATTCGCGGGGCCGGTAGAGCAAGACTACCGGAAGCAGCAGCAGTGTCGCCACCGCCATGCAGCCGGTGAAAAACCAGTAATAAGACGCCCCCGTCAGCGTCGAGTTGCCGGCGGTGTCGCGGGTCACGATGTTCACGAAGGCCGTGAACAGGTTGCCCAGTGACACGCTCAGCAAATAGAGGCTCATCACGAACGATTTCATCTGGGGCGGAGCCTGGGTGTAGCTGAACTCCAGGCAGGTGATCGAGACGAGCACCTCGGCGGCCGTGATCACCACGTAGGCGGCCAGTTGCCAGAGCACCGAGGGCCAGCGGGCCGCCTCCGGGCCGAGGCCCGCCGCCGCCAGCCGGGCCGACTCGGCATCGATGAGCTGTTGCGCCCAGGCCGAGATGGCGAAGGCCGCGACCGTCAGCGCAAACCCCATGAAAATCTTCCGCAGGGGCTTGAGTTCGAGGACGCGTCCCACGGCGGGGTAGATGAGACTGCCGAAAAGGGGAATGAAGAGCAGGACGAGCAGCGGATTGATCGCCTGGATCTGGCTTTCGAGCCAGTCGATGCCCAGAAACCGGCGGTCCATCTGCTGGGCCTGCTGGACCCAGGCGCCGCCGGTCTGGTCGTAGAGCGACCAGAAGACGGCCACCAGCAGGTAGAGCGGCAGCAGTTTTCCGATGGCCTGCAGCCCCTCGCGGCCGAAGGTTTCGGCGAAGTAGCCACTGCCCCGCGGCGGCACATGCACGAAGCGGTGCCGTCCGAGCCAGAAGACGAGCGTCGCGATCGCCATCAGGATTCCCGGCACGCCGAACGCCCAGCCCGCGCCATGGTGCTCGAGGAGCCAGGGCGTGAGCAGCGTGGAGAAGAACGAGCCGAAGTTGATCGCGAAGTAGAACCAGCCGAAGACCCGTTCCAGGAGCTGGCGGTTGGAGCGGCCGAACTGTTCGCCGACATGGGCCGAGACACAGGGCTTGATGCCCCCCGACCCGATCGCGATCAGGGCGAGCCCCGCCAGCAGCCAGCCTCGTGGCTCGAGGGTGGCGGCCAGGAAGGGCTGCGGCATGTCCATCAGCGCCAGGCAGAGATGTCCTGCGCAATAGACGATCGAGAGCAGGAGGATCGTGAGGTACTTCCCCAGGAAGGCGTCGGCGACGATGCCGCCGATCACGGGGAAGAAATAGGCGCTGGCCACGAAGAGGTGCATCCAGTCCCGGGACTCCGTCTCCGTCATGCCGGCGGGCTGACCGGCCGCCGACAGGAGGTGTTGTGTCATGAAGACGACGAGAATCGACTTCATGCCGTAGAACGAGAACCGCTCCGCCGCCTCGTTGCCGACGATGAAGGGGATGCCCGGCGGCATGGCCGCGGTCGCGGCCGGCTGGGTGCGGTACGAGGCGGAGGGCGTGGTCATGCGGTACCCTTGGTCGTGGTCGTGGTGGCTGCGACAGCATGGCCCACCGTACGACGGCAAGGCAATCCCGTGTTCCAGGGCCAGCGATGACCGGCAACCTCCTCGTGGTCACCATCGACCGACTGCCTGCCTGGATGCTGCCCGCCTACGGATCGACCTGGGTGTCGATGCCGGGGCTCGACGCGCTGGCCGGGCGGGGCGTGGTGCTCGACGGCCTGATCGCCACGGCCGATGAACCCCGCCAGACGCTCGCCGACCTCTTCGGCGGCCCCGGCTGGCCGCTCGCCGCGGCGATGCATCCCGGGGTGCTCGTGACGGACGACGCCGGGTTGGCCGAAGCGCTCGCCGGCGTCATGGACACGCGTCATGTCGCCGCAGTGGCCACGGCGGCAACCGCCGCCGCCGCCGACGACACGAATCTGGCCCGGCTGTTCGCCGCGGCCGCCGCCACGGCCGCCGCCGGCCGGCACCGGCTGGTCTGGTGCCATGCGGGCAGCCTCGCCGTCGCGTGGGACGCGCCGGCGGAGTATCGCGAGGCTCATCTCGATCCGGACGACCCGCCGCCGCCGGCCGGCGCCGCGGTGCCCGATGTCGTGGTTGCGGCCGACACCGATCCCGATCTGCTCGTCGGCCTCAGGCATGTGTTTGCGGGGATGCTTGCGCTCCTCGATCAACGGCTCGTCCAGTTGGTCGCCGCCGCGGAAGGCTGGACGATCCTCGTGGCCGGTGTCCGCGGGATGCCGCTCGGCCTGCACGGCCGCGTGGGCTGCGGCTCCATCGCCCCCTATGGCGAAGCCGTGCGGATGCCCGCGATCCTCGTCGATGCCGGCGGGCGGATGGCCGGGCAGCGGTTCGGCGGCCTCGCGTTGCCCGCGGACGTGGGCACGACGCTCGCCGATCTTCTGGCCGGCCGGGTGTCGGCGGCCGACGGAGAGCCGCATTGCGGCCGCAGCCTCGCGGGCCTGTTCGCCGACTGGACCGCCACGACCCGCGATCGGGTGATCGTCGTGGGCGAGCAGGGGACGGCCGTCGTCACGCCGGGGTGGCACCTGATCCTGCCGACCTTCGGCGCCGGCGAGCCTTGCCCGCGGCTGTTCGCGAAACCCGATGACTTCTTCGAGCTTTGTGACGTCGCCGACCGCTGCCCCGACGTCGTCGATGAGCTCCGCGGGGTGGCCGAGGCGGCGGCTGCCGGCGATCTCGAGCGGGCCTGGAGCATGCCGCTGACCGAGGCCGCGACGCGGGCCGGTTGAGGGTCTGCCCGGCGGCGGTGCCCCGCCGCGGCCCGGCCCATCCCCGTGAAAACGGGATCAAGGCCTGTTTTCTCGACGCCAAATCTGCTTTGCCCGGCCGGCGGGCGGCCGCTACCATCCGCGGCCCCGCAGTCCCCAGTGTTCGTGGTTTCCCGCGTTCCTGATTTCCCGCGTTCGTGGTTTCCCGTGCCACGAGTCCCCGTGCACCGGTCCTCAGAGTTTTCGATGGCGTCGATCCGCGCACTCATCGCGGTGGCTCTCTTCGGCGTGATGGCCGGAGGTGCCGCGGCGTCTGCGCAGGAGCCGCGACCCGTGAGCGTCCGCATCCAGTGGGGTGGCGGCACCCCGCAGCCGTGGGCGGGCGACATCGAGGTCGTCGGTGCGGCCGCGACCAGGGTCCCCTTCACGTGGCGGACGCTCTCGGTGGAGGCGGATGCCGCGGCCATGGTTCACGAGGTTGGCGGAGCCCTCGTCGTGCGTCAGCCGCGTGCCGTGGCGAACGACGGGGTCGAGCTCACCGTTGCCGACTGGCGGGATGCGCGGGTCGTGGTCCGGCTGGCGGGCTCCAATGCGTCGCAGCCCGCCGCGACGATCGACATCCCGATTGCCGAACTTCTCGCCGCACCGGCTCAGCGGGCCCTCGACGGTCTTGGTAACCGGCTCACCCTGAAGCCGACTCCGGGTGACGCGCTCCGCGTGACCGTGGCCACGACCCCCGACGGCGGCTTCTCGAGCGATGCCATCGGATTCGTACGCCGTCCCGGCGATCTCCTCCGCCTGCGGGTCGAGCCGCTGCTCGCCGCCACGGTGCCGCATGGCAACGCCGTGGAACTGCGGATGCGGTTGCGGCCGGCGCGGCGGCCGACCGATCTCGCCACGCAAACGATCGTGCTCGTGCCGCTGGCCGAGTCCGGCTCCGCGTCGGCGGAAGGCGTGGCGCTCACCCCCTTCGAGCCCGTGGTCTTCGACGTCACGCTGCCGAATGGCGAGGGTGTTTACGACGTCGAGCTGGAGGCCGTCATTCGCGGCAGTCTCCGCTGGTCGCGGCCGATCGGTGCGCGGGCCCTGCAGTTCGTGGCCGTCGCCGACGCGCCGCAGGAAACACCCCCCGGCGAGTGGAAGGCGATCTACGAACTCGATCCCGGCAGTCCGCGGCTTCATGAGCGTCTGCGCCGTCTGCCGGGGATGCCGCTGCCCAACGTGCCGCTGCCCTCGGTGCCGCTGCCAAAGCTGCCGCACGTGTCTTTGCCCAACGTGTCGGCGATCGTGCCGAGGCTCAGCGGGCTGCTCGCGACGGGACACTCGGTCGTGGCCACCCATCCGCTGGGCCCGATGCTGCGGCTGCCGGCCGCGAAGGCGGCCGGCGTGCCCGTCTGGGAGGGCATCGTGCTGGCCGGCCTGCAGCCGGGCCTGCCGCACGCCGTGGAGATCGACTACCCGGACGATCAGGATGCCACCGTCGGGCTGACGGTGCTCGAGGCCGATGCGGCGGGTGTGGCGGTTGAGCCCCGGCATGCGGGCGGCTTCGCGGTCAGTCGGTCGCGGTTCATCGAGGCGGCCCCGCGGCTCGGCACCCATCGCTTTGTCTTCTGGCCGACGACGAAGAATCCATTGGTCATCGTCTCGAATCCATCGACCAGTTCCAGTGCCACGTTCGGCCGGGTGCGGGTGTTCGTGGGGCCGCCGGAGTTGCCTGCCGTCGCGTCCGTCGAGCGGCGAAGCTCCCTCTTCGATGGCGAAGCGCCGCCCCGACGCACGTATGCCTTCATCGCGAGTCCCGAGCTGGCCCGCGAGTTTGGTGGGGCGGATCGCATCGGCGCGGGCTCCGGCAAACCGACGTCCGACTGGCTCACGCACGTGGCGGCCGCCCGGCACTCGGCCCAACTGCTGCGATCGCAGGCCGCGGGCGGCGCGTTGGTGACGGCCTACGCCGGCGGGGCGGCGCTCTGGCCGACCGACCTCACGCGGCAGTCGCCCCGGTGGGATTCGTGTGGAGGCTCCGTCGCCTCGTGCGATCCGGCCGTCAGGGACGTGCTCGGCATGCTCGCACGGACGTATGCCGGCTACGGGCTCGGACTGGTGCCCGGCCTCTGTTTCGACGCCCCGTTGCCCGCCGTGGAAGCGCTGGCCTCCGAAGGCGTCGTGTCGCCCGGCATCGCCTGCCTGGGCCGTGACGGCCGGCCGCGGCTGCTCGCCGATGGCAGCCCCCACTACAACATCCTCGATCCGCGGGTCCAGGCCGCCACCGAGGAGATCGTGATCGACATGGCCACGCGACTCCGCGGCCAGCGTGCCGTCGATGGCGTGGCGCTCCTCATGCCTCACGACGGCTGGCTCCACTTCCCCGGCATCGCCTGGGCGCTCGACGACGCGACGTTCTCACGGTTTGCCGCCACGCTGGCCGCGCCCCCGGTCGTGGTGGAGGGCGACGGCCGGTTCGCCGAACGCGGCCGGCTGGTCGAGGGGCCGCTGCTGAAGCCGTGGATCGCCTGGCGGTGTGGCGAGGTCGCCGCTTTTCACTCGCGGCTCGCCGCCCGCCTCGCCCGGCTCGACGATCGCTTCAGCCTTCATGTCGTGCCGACGACGCTCTTCACGAAGGGCGACCTCGCCGCCGCGTTCCGGGCGAACCTCGTCGCGGCAGGGGGCGAGGCCGACATCGTCCGCATCGCCGGCCTCGATCCGGCGGCGATCGCCGCCGACGTGCAGGAGCGGGTCGTGTTCGTCACGCCCCATGTTCACCGCGTCGGCGGCGGGCTCCGCGAGATCGCCGCCTGCGGGGAGGCGAACCGTTCGGCGGGGCTCGCCAGTTTGGCCGCCGTGGCGCGGCGGCGTGGAGCGATCATCGTGGAGGATCCGCTCACGATCGACGTGGCCGACGTCGTGCTCCACGGGCCGTTCGGCTCGGCCACGCTGAGCCGGCCCTGTCTGGTGCATGCGCCCCCCGTGGCGGGCGGGCCGCTGGCGGAGTCGCTCGTGGCTGCCGACGCGGAGATCGTGTTCGATGCCCGTCTCGCCACGAGTTGTGCGACGCCCGCCGACCGCCTCGGCTATGAATCGCTCCCGGCCGGACCGTGCGAGCCGATCGGAGGAGTGCCGGCACCGCTCGTGGTGCGGGCCTGTCGTGCGGGGAACGTCACCTGGGCGCAGGTCGTCAACGCCTCGGCAGCCCCGGTCCGCGCGACCCTCGTGCTCGGAGGCCGGCCCTCCACGACGATCGATGCGGTCGCCGGAGACACGCTGCCCGTGACCGCGGACCGCGAGGTCGCCGTCGCCCTCGAACCCTGGGCCGTGCGGACCGCGATCTTCGAGGGTGGGGTGCGGGTCGAGGGAGCGCGAATCGACTACGACGACACCGTGCGGGGGGCGATCGCCTCCCGCATCGAGGGCCTGAAGGCGAGGCGGGCCGTGCTCGAGGCTCCCGTGCCGATCGAGGTGCTCGACAACCCGGGGTTCGAGCTGGGCGTCGCCGCGCCGGCCGGAGGCCGCAACGCCACCATCGCCGGGTGGGAGGTGCTGGAGCCGCGGCGGGGTGCGATCGCGATCGTGCCGGGAACGGCGGCCGGGGGGCGGGCGGGTCGCGGGCTCGAGTTTTCCTCGTTCAACGGCCTGGCCACGCTGCGCAGCAATCCTTTCGCGGCACCGAAGACGGGCCGCATCAGCGTGGCCGTCTGGCTGAGGGTGGCCGGGGGCGGGCCGCAGCCGCCGCTGCGGATCGCGATCGAAGGGGTGGAAGACGACCGGGAGTATTACCGCTTCGCCGCCGTCGGAGGGCTCGCGGGTGGACGGCCGCTCACGGATGAGTGGTCGCTGTACGTGCTCCAGGTGGACGATCTCCCGGCGGCATCCTTGGAATCGATGCGGGTGCGGTTCGATCTGTTGGGGCCGGGCAGCGCGCAGATCGACGACGTGCGGGTGTTCGACCTCGCCTTCGACGAATCGCAGAGGGTCCAGTTGACCAGGGCGATCAGCATGCTCGATCGCGAGTGCAGGGAGCAGCGGTTCGCGACGTGCATCGCCGGCCTCGAGGGCTACTGGCCGGCGTTTTTGGAGACCTTCGTGACCGACGCCGCGGTGGCGGCGGCTGCGGAGCAGGCCCGGCAGGCATCGGGAACACCGGCGACGGAGCCCGCGGAGCCCGAGGCGCGACAGGCGGGCGGGATGTTCGACCGCATGAAGAGTTGGTGGCAGTGATTCGCGGGGCATGGGCAGCCCCTTCCGTCGCACCGCTTTTGAACGCTTGTGACGGAGAGGCACCGCGCAGGGTCGAACGCCGCTGCCTCACGGGGACGAGCAGACGCGCAGGCACTCCCCGGAGAACCTCGAACCGCGGGTGGAGCCGAGAGGCCGACCTCGAAGAGCCCCGCACTTCCGGCTGTCCTGCCGGGCGCCATGGTCGATCAAATCACGAAAGCGCACGTCGAGCCGTCGTGTCCATGGCCCGCGGTGTGCGGTGCGCCAATCCCGCGTTCAGCAGGATGGTCATGGATGACTTTGTCCACGCACGGCTATCCCGGTGGCCAGCGGAGCTGCCGGCCCCCGAGCAGGTGGACGTGGAGGTGATCGACCGACTGGCCGCCATCGGGCCCGCAGTTGACGACGAGGCGGTAGCCGTTCGCGAGGCCGAGTTTTTTCGCCAGCCTCGTGGCGACGACGACGAGGTGCCCGAGCAGGTCTCGATCATCGTCGGCCACGTCTGCGAGCGAGGCGATCGGCCGCTTCGGGATCACGAGCACGTGGACGGGCGCCTGCGCCGCCACGTCGTGGAAGGCCAGGCAGAGGTCGTCCTCGTGCTCGATCCGTGCCGGGATCTCCCTGCGGAGAATCCGGCCGAAGATCGTGTCAGCCATCGGACGCTTCTGTCGGGGTTGCCGCCTTGTCTGACTTCCGTCCGCGGCGTCTCGGAGCCGCCGGGGTGGCCCACTCCTTCGTCAAGGCCTCGAACACCTCGGGGGTCTCGTAGCGGATGACATTACGGCCTTCCGGCATCGGTCCGATCAGCGACCGAAACACGGGCGCGCCACGGAGTGCGAGGTCGGTGCTGCAATCGTCAGCCCCGACCTGCAGATGGGTCCGGAGGATGCCCTCCGCGGAGTCAAAATCACGAATCACCAGGGCGCCGTCGGTGCCCCGGGTCACGAGCCGCCAGGTATCTTTTGCCATGTCAGAGAACGCTCCCGCGGGGGTTTCGATGGCCGGCCAGGCATCTCGCACCCTCGACTCGAGGATGTATCGGCAGCCGTGCCGGACTGTCGGAGCCCGGCTGTCGGAGACCGTCGCCGCCGCTACGGCGGGCCTCGCCGGCATGCGTTGCTTCTTCGCTACGAGCGGTTCAGCCGGAACGGCGAGGCGAACTTGAGCGATCGCCGATCCCTGCCTACACTCTCCCGCGGAGGGTAAGCGAACGGCTAGCGGTCTGACTCGAAATCAGATGCCGAGAAATCGGTTGCGGGTTCGAATCCCGTGCCCTCCGCTCGAGTTTTTTCCGAGGAAAAACGCCGAAAAAGGCCCTGGAAACAGGGCCTTTTTCATGCGCTGCCCGCGGAACCGCCGGTTGCGGATTGATCCGGGTTTGTCCTCCATGTGGGGGCGTCCGGGTGTGCGAGGGGTGCGCAGGACATCCGCCGGGGGCGGAAGCCCGGCTCGCGGGTGCGCAGGACTCCAGTCCGCGAAATCCGCGGGAGGACGGGAAAATGCCCCCTCGAAACGGCAGCGGGCATCTGCTGGGCCTCCCGGTTTTCGGCACGCGAGCCATGGCGTTCTGCATGAGATGGAACTGGCAGCGTTGCCAAGGCACTCCAGTGAGCACCGCCTGCCGGGCGGCCTTGAGCCCGCCGTGGTCATCGCCGACCAGGAACTTCACACCCCGCATGCCGCGGTCGACGAGGCTTTGGAGGAAGGATCGCCAGTGCGTCTCGGCCTCGGAGAGTTGAACACTCCGGCCGGGGAAGCTCCGCTTGCCGTCGGGGCCGATCCCGATGGCCCACCTCTTCAGCTCGGGCCGCCGGTGGGTGCCCGCCCTCGTCTCGCTACGCTCGACTCGGGCTGGCACGCACCGGCGATTTACAGAAACTATGTTGCACTCACGCGAAGTCTGGACCGGGCCTGCTTGTTCGCGCTCGGGGCGAAGGCAGTCGATAGGTTTCGCGGGCAGGGCGGCGATTTGCCCACGTGCTTCGGCTGCGAGGGTGGCGTTCTCGCGAAGACGGGAGCCGGTCAGCAGATCACGCCGCTCGGGCCGCCTGCTTCTTGCCGCTGGCCTTGGCCTTCTTCCGGGCCTTCGTGCCGGCCCACGCGGTCAGGCAGTCTGTGCCGACTGGCGGAACAACTCTCGAAAACAAAGATGAGGGCAATGGCGAACGCCCCCCATGGCCGCGCGGCGAATCACACTCACCTTCCGGATTCTGACGATTCATGAATGCGTCCCGGGGACGTATCCGGGCAGGGAGTCTTGGTGATGCGTAGGCTGTTCTTGGCTGCTGCGATGTTGTGTGCCTGCGTCGCCCGGGCCGACGCAGACAATGGTTGCGGCCACGGCATCGATGACTTCGGCCTGCCGATTGATCTTCAGCAACCGGCTGACGATGCGGCGATCAGCGATCTGCTGGAGCCGGTCGGTTTCTTCCGTGGCGGTGGTGCGGGCCGACGGCTGTACATCGCGGGCATCGTCGGCGACTCCTTCGCTACGCTCGGCACACCTCTCGGGCCGGATGGCAACGGCACTGGTGATCCATCGCCCAGCCCCGCGGCCAGTCAATCGCTTTTCACCGCGGGTGGTGCCATCGGCCTCGCCTTCGAAGCGCTCGACCGGGATTGGCGGGTCGAGTTCGAAGGCCGTGGCCGGAACAACCTCGTCAGCAATCGCACGAGTACGTTTGACGCGCTCACAGGCCCGGAAACGTTCCTCTTCACGACGACGGCAAAGAACGGCTGGTCGACGATGGTCAACCTGTGGCGGGACTACGAACTCACCGACAGGTGGACCATGTACGTCGGAGGAGGCATCGGGGCCGGTGGATACCGGTTCTCGTACCGGAAATTCGATCCGGCCCTCAACTATCAGATTGAGACGTCACCCTACGTGAACGCGTTTGCATGGCAGGCGGGTGGTGGCACTGCTTATGCGATCACGGACCGCGTCACCCTCGACATCGGATACCGCTTCTTCCAGATCGCGAATGGCACTTCGACGGCAGTGATTTCCTATCCTCCCGCGCCGCCTTTGGGAAGCGAGATCGTCGGGTCCGCATTCAGCGCGAGCGAACTCTTCTTCGCGCTTCGCATTTACGAGCCGTTCCGTAACTGGCGGTAGTTTGTCAGCCGCCCCCGCTCCGCCCCCCAAGGCTTCGCCCCTCGTTCCGAGCGGCCCTGCAGCTACGTAGCGATGCGGGCGAGGATTGCGGGCGAAGTGGCGCCGGGTAAACCCGGGTGAAACCCTACGAGGAGAAATGCACGATTTCGGGAAAGATGATCTGCCTGTATCGGGAACTATGCCGGGAACTGTGCCGGGAAGGGAGATGGCCGCTGGCGAGCCATCCGGCGGCCAGTCAGATCAAGACAAACCAGACCAAGTCCATCAGGCTGTCATGGTCGCGTTTCAGCCCTTCGACGTCGTTTCCCGATCGGCCTCCTCGCGGTCACGCCCGGCACGCCCGGTTGATTCCTCCGGGGCTTTCCCGTGAAGCTGCGAGACAACCTCGATGGGCGTGTCACAGGGGGTCGCCGGAGGGGGGCCTCCCTCGTTCTCTTCCGCCTGCAACATTTTCGCGAGCACGTCGTTGTACGCCTGCGAAGGAAGCTGCTTGCGCTGGGAGGACATGGTGCTGCTCCTGTATTGAGAGGATTCGCAGTTGGGCTGATTCGCTGTTGGGCCTTTCGGAACGATTCATCGTATTCGTGCGTCCTGCCGGGGCATCGTCCGCGACTTCAACCTGAAGGCCAAGCTCGACCAACTCGGCAAGGCTTCGTCCGGCGCCTGGGAGCACCTCAAGCAGGGCAGTAAGGCCGCGTGGGAGGAACTCGAGGCGGTGGTGAAGAAGGCGGCGGCGGAGTTTTGAGGGGTTGCCCGGAGCACGGTGGGCGGGCGGTCACCTGGGCCGCTTGGAGACGCCGACCGGATCGGGTCAGTATTTGGCGTAGCCCTTGCCAGGGTTCTTCGACGCCTTCTTGTGGCTGTGACCGGCCGTGTGGCCCCGGCGATTGTGGTCGTTGTCGTGCGTGGCGAGCAGGTCTTCCAGGCTCAGATTGCCCGGGTCGATGCCATGGGCAGCCCGGAGATGGCCCCGGACTTCCTCCATGGTGGGAGTCCAGTCGCCGTTCACGTTCCAGCGTGGCCCGGCGATTCGCGAGACGGATCTGACGGCCTCTTGGGCGGCCAGGGCGAACGAGGACACGAGCGATGTCTTCAGGACGGCCAGAAAACAAATACAGGCGGAACGCCGGTTCATCGTGCCATCCTTCGGTGCCGATCTTCCCACGGGAAAGATAGCATGTCCACGAATGTCCGGCGGGGCGGCTGCGGGCTGGAGAGCGCCACCGGGCAGCCACCGGCGCGAACTCGTGGCCCGGCTCTGGGGGCTCATCCCGTTTTGGGCGGACGACCCCGGGATCCTCAGCAGGATGGCGAATGCCCGTCGTGCTCCTCGACGCTCCGGGCACGCCGGAGAACGACCCGGCTCACGACATGCACGAGAAAGCCGACGGGTCCGGCCAGAAACGTGAGCACGAGCGCCGCGGTTCTGAGCAGCCATGGGAGCCCAAGGTTCATGCTGTCCCTGGCGATCCAGGCGCCCACGACCATGTCGAAGACGAGGTAGTGGGTCCAGGCTGCCGCGAACACCCAGTCATCGCCGAACACCTCCCGCAGGCCCGTGAGTGTCATCACATCCCCGGGCGGCGGTCCGTTCGTGGTGAGTTTCCAGCCGATGATGCCGGCGTAGGCCAGGGCCAGCACGCCAGGCACGACGAGCGGGCACAGCACGCCCGACACGAGTTTCCTGCCCGGAAACAGCACCAGCGCGATCCAGGCCAGAAGTGCCAGGGTGTTCGTCGCTTGAAAGAACTGTTCGGCAGTCATGGGGAGGTGCCTTCCTGTCGTGGTTCGGACGATTGGATCGTGTATGGATGCAGCGACAGCCCACGAGTGAAAGCCGCAGGCTTTCACCGCACCATGGAGGCCCGACGAGCCACCGCTGAAAACCCGGATTTTAAAAAGCTGTCGTTGCTGCAGCCCGGTTCTCAGCCCGAACCACCTTCACCCAGTCGACCTGCATCGCGAACCTGCCCGGCTTCTTGTCGCTGAGCATGAAGCCCAGCCCGTTGATCTGGTCCGGCTCGACCGGCCCCATGCCCTCGACCCGCCTGCCGAACGCCGTGGGAATGAAATCGGCCAGCGGGATCTCGACCTCTCGCCACTCGTCTTTGGTGGTCGGCAGCGGTGCCCGGTAGGAGAAGGCCCTGCGACGGCTGGTCGTGGAGATGTTCAGAACGTATTCCCGGCCGTCCCCTCTCACCCGGACGACGAGGGTGTCTCCGGCTTGGATGCCGAGCGCCGTGGGCCTCATCCGCACCGACGCGAAGCCGCCATTGTTCTCCAGCGAGAGGTTGCCGGAGAACTCGAGGGTTTTCTCCGGGGTGATCTTGAACCGGCCTTCCGAAACACCACCCATGACACCATCGTTCACGGCCTGCCACTTTTCGGCCGCTTCGGGGCCGGCGAAGTCCAGAACCGGCAGGAGCGGTTTGTCTGCCACCGCCTGCAGCAGGAACACGGCCAGGAGCGGGAGGAGTCTGGTAACGGTCATGTGTGGGGCCTCTGCGGTCAAACCGTGCGTCTCATCGACCGGCCGTGATTCTCGCGTTTCGACCAGGAACTGACGAGTGGCCCCGGCGAACCTCCCGCAGGGGCGGCGGCCGTCGCTTCAGGAAACCGCCGGCGTCCCCTCTCCGTCCGAGGACGACGTCATCCATGACCTCTGTCACCTTGATCAACCGGCCCCGCCAGAGGAGCTGATCAAAGCGAGTTTCATCCGGCGCGGCAGCCGCTTCATCGCCGCTTCCCGCTTCAGGGCCGAAGACCTCGTGGGCTGGGGCTCCTGATAGGCAAGCCGCACCGGGAGCCGGCTGCGGGTGTAGCGGGACGCCTTGCCCGACGCATGCGCCTGCAGGCGTTTGGGCAGAGTGTTGGTGATGCCCGTGTAGAGGGAGCCGTCGCGGCAGCGGAGAATGTAGACGAGCCAGGGCATGGGGAGTCAGGCTTGAAGAAGAACCGCGAGGGACGAATCACACCCGGTGGCCCGGGCGTGTTCCCCGCCCCGCGACATCGGCCGGCAATCCATAAACGGCAGGCCGTGAGGAACCGCACGAGCCGCTCGGCGACGCAGCGGCTCGGTGCCTCGCGCGGCCCCCCGACGCAGTTTACGAGGAAGTGCGGACGACCGTCACTCCGAAGGACTGCCGGACCGGTGGGGCTGTCTCCACGGACGGTTACCGGTCGGCCCAGCGCTCGATGACGAGCGGGTCGTGGGAGCGGACGTCGCCGATGCGGAGCGCGGCCTTGCCCGCGAGCAGGTCGTCGACGAGGGTGCCCACCACCTCCGCCCGCCAGCCGGAGGCGAGGAGCGGCTCGCGTTCCTCGTCGAAATAACCGAGTTTGAAGGCGAGCAGGTCACGCATGTCCGAGGAGGTGCCGACGAGGGCGGGGGCGAGCTGCATGCTGCGGCACATTCCCGCCACGGCCGTGGCGAGAAACTGACCGAGCATCGCCAGCTGCGGAGGCGGGGCCCGGTGACGCTCGCCACCGGGGCACTCCTGCTCCGGCACGGCGAGGCCGCGGGCGATGGCGTCGGACAGCCCCTTGAGGATGTGTCGCAGGTCCGACCTTTGCATGCCGCGGATCGCCGAGATCTGCCGCTCGTCGGCGCTCTTCCGCTTGCAGAGCTCCACCAGCAGATCGTCCCGCAGCACCCGCTTCGGCGGCATGTCGCGCTGCTCGGCCACGCTGTCGCGCCAGTGCCAGAGTTCACGGGCGACGGCGAGTTCCCGCCGGGAAAGCCCGTTGAGGCCGGAGACCCGCCGCCAGCGCTTGCGGGTGAAGGATTCCTCGACGTCATCCTGCCAGTCGGCCATCTCCTGCCGCATCCAGTCCACCCGGCCGAGCGACTCGAGCTTGCCCTCCATGGTCCGCCAGAGTTCCTCGAGATGCCGCACGTCATCGACGGCATATTCCAGCTGCGCCTGCGTGAGCGGCCGCTGCCGCCAGTCGGTCCGGGTCTCCCCCTTGTTGGTCGGCAGGTTGAGAAAACGGCGGACGATCGAGGCATAGCCGGCCGGATAGTCGTGGTCGATCAAGCCGGCGGCCACCTGCACGTCGAAGAGGGACGAGGGCCGGCCCTGGATCGCATGGAGGATGAAACCGAGTTCCTCGCGGCCGGCATGGACGATCGTGGTGCGGCCGGGCTCGGCGAGGAGTCGCCAGAAGGGTTCGAGATCGCGTGCCGAGAGGGTGTCGATGGCGGCGAGGATGCCGGGGGCCGCCACCTGCACCAGGCAGAGCTGGCTGCGGTAGGTGTGCTCCGAGACGAACTCGGTGTCGAAGCAGAGGTGCGGGTGGCGGGAGAGGCGATCGACGAGATCACGAACCTGCGAGTCGGTCGTCAGAACCTCGAAGTCGGCGGCGGGGCGGGCATGCATCGTGAAGGGAGGGCCGGGGGTTCGCCGTCGGCCCGAAAAAGGTGAGGAGGCGCGGAGCGGTCCGCCGCTAGATGAACAGCCACGCCATCGCGGCGAACACGGGGAGCAACACACCGACACTATAGAGGATGTAGCCGAAGAAACTCGGCATCTTCACCCCCGCCTGCTCGGCGATCGCCTTGACCATGAAGTTGGGGCCGTTCCCGATGTAGGTCATCGCCCCGAGGAACACCGCCCCCAGGCTCACGGCGGCGAGCAGGCGGGCCTCTTCTCCGGCGATTCCGTCGGTCGGGTCGATCCCCGCGGCCTCGAAGAAGACGAGGTAGGTGGGGGCATTGTCGAGCACCGACGACAGCGAGCCCGTGGCCCAGAAGTAGGCCTGAGGCGAGTCAAGGCCGAGGCTGTCGCCGTGGACGTGCAGCAGGGCCAACGCGGGCTGCATGCAGATGAAGATGCCCAGGAAGAGGGCGGCCACCTCGAGGATCGCCCCGTAGGTGAACCCGTTGCGGCGGCGGACGTCGTCCGACCCGAGAAAGAGCGAGAGGCCGACGAGGCCCAGCAGCGCCGTCTCGCGGAGGTAGATCCAGGGGTGCCAGGCGGTGCCGGGGAACGGCTTCGAGGGATCGAGCAGGGCGACCGCCGCGATCACGCCCGCCATGAGGAGGACGTTGGGCCAAAGGCCGCTGAACCGCAAGCGCCGCGTGAGGACGCGATCTCGGACGATGTCCACGCGGGTCTCGCGGGGATGGGCCAGGAAGGTGTCCCACAACCAGTAGATGGCCAGCAGGGAGCCGTTGCTGAACAGCCATTCTTTCCAGAGCGACAGCGTCCAGAGGAAGTTGACTCCCTGGAGATAGCCCAGGAAAAGCGGCGGATCGCCGATCGGCAACAGCAGTCCGCCACAGTTGCAGACCATGAAGATGAAGAACACGAGCGTGTGGGCCACCTGCTTCCGCTCGCGATTGGTCTCGAGCAGCGGCCGCACGAGGAGCATTGCCGCGCCGGTCGTGCCGATGAAGCTCGCCAGCATCGCGCCGACGGCGAGGAACGTGGCGTTGACGGTCGGGGTGGCCTCCAGGTCGCCCTCGATCCGCACGCCGCCGGTGATCACGTAGAGCGCGAACAGGAGCATGATGAAGGGGATGTATTCGGCGAGGATCGCGTTGACGAGCACCGTGCCGACCGTCGGCCACGACGGCCCCGAAGCGGCGGGCGGCACCAGGGCGTGGGCCGGGAAGTGGAGATCGACCGGCTGGTGGTGAAAGAGGAGGTAGTAGGCGAGCGTGATCGCGGCGAGCAGCCCGGCCACGAGGAGCTTGCTGGAGTTGTGTTCCCACCAATGCGACACGACGGGCGTGAGCGGCAGGATGGCGATCGCCGCGAGGAGCACGGCGAACGGGAGCACCGTCGCCAGCGGGGGAGCGACCGCCCCGGCGGCGTGCCCGGAAGGGTCTGTCGCGCCGGCCGGGGAGTCGGTGTGACCCCCATCGGCGTGGTCGCCGGCGTGGGACGCTTGTGACCGCACCAGCAAATCACGACCATGTTGCGGCATGCCGAGGGCCGCGGCCACGAGATAGGCGGCGATCGCGGCCACGATGCCGATCATCAGCAGCCTGCCAGGCCGGCCGGACGACGGTGTGGAGGAGGCGGAATGGGCGTCTTGCATGACGGCGGGTCTCCGGAAACCGGGCTTGTGTCGCGAGATCGTATGCCAACATCCAACGCAACGGAAGCAGACGTGGTGAATCCGGTCCGGATCGGCGAGTCGGAAATCTGGCTCCGCGGCAATCCGCGGCCCGCGCTCGGTCTGCTGGCGGCGGCGCTCGTCGTGGCCGCAGCGGCGACGGCGGTCGTCGTGATCTCGCGGTCGCCCGCATGGATCGCGTGGGGTGCAGCCGTGGGGGCGGCCCTGCTCGTCGCGGTGGCCGTGTCACTCGCCTGGTCGGCGGCACGACCGCGACTTGCCCGCCGCGGGGCGTTTCTGGAGGTGCGGCTCTCGCCGCTGGCGGTGCAGCGTGTGCCGCTCGAAATCGTGGAGTGCGTCTTTCCCGGTTCCCAGTCGCTCGAGGCCGGAGGCGACGATCACGCGGCCGCCGCCGGCCGCCGCGTCAACACGCTCGTTCTCCGGCTGGCGGAACGCGCCGTCGACTGGCGATCGCGGCCCGTGGCCGCTGCGTGGGGCACATGGAACGACGGCAATGTCGTCTTCGACGGCCGCTGGTGCGAACCACTCTCGCCGGCGCTGGCCCGGGAGATCTCCGCACGGCTGCTGGAGGCGCGGCGGCAGGTCGTCGGCATCGGGGAGACGCGCTCGTGAAGCATCTGCCCGGGGGCCTGCTCGTCAGCGTGCGAACCGTGGACGAGGCCGCGGAGGCCATGGCCGGCGGCGCGGCCATCATCGACGTCAAGGAGCCGGGCCGCGGCCCGCTGGGTTGCGCCGACGCCGAAGTCGCCGCAGCGATCGTCGCCGCCGTCGGCGTGGCCGGCTGCTGCACGCTTGCCTGTGGTGAGTTGGCCGCGGGCGTGCCGGCGGCCGTCGCGCGGATCGACCGGGTTGTCCGGCTCGCGGCAGTCACCGGCACGGCTCCCCGGGGCGTGAAGGCCGGCCCCGCCGGTCTGACCATCGACGAGTGGCGGCGCGAGTTTGCCGCACTGTCCTGCGGGCTTCCCGCCGGCGTGGAACCGGTGGCGGTCTCCTATGCCGACTGGGAGCGTGCCCGCTCCCCCGAGCCGGACGCGCTCATCGCCGCCGCGGCGGCCGCCGGCGCCACCACGCTGCTCATCGACACGTTCGACAAGCAGGGGCCGGGGCTCGTGGAGGCCTGCGGGCTGTCCCAACTGACTTGCTGGGTGGCACGAGCCGGTGTTTTGGGCATCAGGGTGGCCCTGGCCGGCAGGCTCGAGCCGGCGGAAACCCGCCTCGTTGCCGGCTCCGGGGCGGCGATCGTCGGGGTCCGGTCGGCGGCCTGCCGGGGCGGACGAATGGGTCGCGTCGATCGCGGGAACGTCGCCGCCCTCGTGAGTACACTCGGGGGAGCCGGCGGTGAGCCGGCAGCCGCCATCCCGGGAGAGAAGCCGTGAAGTCGCTGGAAGTTCGGGTGCCCCATGCCCTCGATCCCGAGGAGGTTCGCCGCCGGCTCGACGCGGCCGTCGTGCGTGCTCGTGACGACTATGCCGACAAGGTCGGCTCTATCGAAGCGACCTGGCAGGACGACGGCCGGCTGGCCCTCGCCCTTCAGGTGATGGGCATGAACATCGACAGCGATGTGGAGATTCTCGCCTCCGAACTGATCGTCCGGCTGCAGGTGCCCGGCATGGCGGGGCTGTTCGCCGGCCGCATCCGCAGCGGCATCGAGGAACGCCTTGGAGGCCTGCTCGGCGTCGGCCAGGCCTGAAGCGGCCAGAGCACCTCGAGCCGCGCGGTCGCGACGGTTGGGGGGGCGAGGCCCGAGTCCCTCCGTCCGGTTGCGGAAGACCGCTTGAAACGACCGATTTCCCCTGAGACTCCCGCGAACATGACACTGTTCCACGCCATGCCCCCAGATTCACCCGAGTTTCCCGCCGCCGGCCGAAAGCTGGTGTCCCGCGGCCTGGCGGCCGTGGCGGTGTGCTGTTGCGCCGCCTGGTCGTTGATGGTGGCGACGCCCCCCGCAGCGGCGCAGGATGGAAACGCCGCCGGTGTTCCCGAGGACGATCCCTTCGCGGACGAGCTCAATCCCTTCGGCCGTGGCAAGGAACCGCAGCCGGCCGCGCCGCGGATTCGTGAGGAGGCAGCACCCGCCCAACCCCGTCCGCGGCCGCAACTGCCCGTTCCCTTTCCCGAGACGACCGTGCCGGGAGACGCAGCGGCCCGGAGCCGCCCGGCCCGCGTCCGCCCGGACCCGCGCGGCGCGACCGACATCGATCGCGGCGGCGCCTGGGAGCCCTCGCTGGCGGAGGAACTGCTCGTCGAAGCGGAGAAACTCGACAAGGCCGGCAAACTCGAGGAGGCTCGTGCGAAACTCCGCGAGGTGATCAAACTCGACCCGAAAATGACGCTGGCCTACCTCGCCCTGGGCGTCACATCGCGGCAACTCGGTGACTACGAGACCTGCGTCGACGCCTGCTCCAAGGGGCTCGAAATCGATCCCCAGGATGCCGAGCTCTACCTGCGTCGCGGGATCGCGTGGTTTCACCTCGGCCTCTACGGCATCGCCCTCGAAGACTTCGAGGACGCGGCGGGCATCGCCTACGACGATCCGCGGCCCGAACTCTGGCGGGGTCTGACGCTCATCGAACTCGGCAGGCCGTTGGAGGCGATCAACGCCTACGCGTCGAGCATCCGTCGCGATCGCACGTTCATGCTCGCGTATCTCAACCGCGGACTCGCCTACCTCAATACCGGTGAGCCGCGGAAGGCGGAGTTTGATTTCAATCAGGCGATCCGCCACGACCCGCGGGATGTCCGCGCGTGGTTCAATCGCGGCGTGTCCCAGGCGCGGCAGGGCCGCTATGCCGATGCCGCCAACTCCTACGCGGAGGCGTTGAAGCGGGACCCGAAGCACGAGCCTTCGCGGCGCAACATGGAAGTGGTGCGGGGCAGAGCCGACCGCGTGATCGAGCCTTGACTGAGCCTTGATCGAGCCTTGATCGAGGGGGCCCCGAGCCTGGGAGCGCAGAGCCTGGGAGCCCCGAGTCCGGCGGTCAGCGCTGCGGATCGACGGCCGGTTCGCTGTCGTCCGGCGCCCGCTGCGGGGCGGTGATGTCGGGCAACTCGATGTCGGCCCGCTCGCGGAGGATCGCGACCGCCTCGGCCGGGATCCGCGACAACGCGGGGAGGCGGATGCCGCCACGATGCGCGGCCAGCCCGCGGGCGGTGGCGGTGTCGATCGTCGTGAGCCCTTCGAGCACCAACAGCCGTTCGTGACCGCCGAGGGCGTCGGCGACGTCGGCCGGCAGCATCGCGACATGGGTGATGACGATGTCACCGGGATGCGCCGCGAGTTTCCGGGCGGCCGCCGCCGAAAATGCCGTCGAGCCGGTGAAGATCAACGGCCCCGTCTGCGCTGCCAGCGCCGCGGCCGCCGCGGGGGTGAGTGTCGCCGCGCATCCCAGCGTGATCCCGTAGTAGCCCGCGCCGGCCAGCCGCTCGGCGACCTCGGGCGGGAGTGTCTGCAGGCCCGGCAATGCCAGCGAGCCGCTGTCGCTGCCGCGCAGGGCGTCGGCGATCGGCCGTGAGAGGTGCGTCACCCGGGGAAGAAAGACGTGTTCCTGCCGTGCAAGCCGGCGGGCGAGCGCGGGAGAGTCGAGCGACGTCAGGTCGGGAAACAGCAGGCCCTTGAGCGATCGGCAGTCCGCCAGGGCGGCGGCGACGTCGTCGGGCAGCGTGGTCAAACCGCCGATCACCAGGCCGATGCCCTCGGTCCGCGCGAGTGCGGCCGCGGCCTCTGGCGACAGTTCACGGAGATTCGGGAGCACGACGAGCGCCCGGCATCGCGCGAGCGCGGCGGCAGCCCCGGGAGTGATGCTCCCCAATCCCGGCAGTTCGATCGCCGCCCCCCACGAGTCGGCGCCGAACGCCGCGAACGCCGCCGCGTCGTCGGAGGTCAACGAGGTGATCGCCGGCAGCGAAACGAAGCCGTCGTACGGCAGCAGGGCGGTGGCGATCTCGGATGTCATGGCAGCGATCCGGGGCAACGTGAGAAACTCCCCGAACCGATCGCGGAAGCCCTGCCACTCGGGATCGCGGGTCAGAAACAGAAACCCGTCGAGTCGGCTGCCCATCCCGGGCAGCACGGCACGATCGACCTCGCGCCACAGCCTGTCGAGCTGGGCCCGCGGCACGCCGGCGGCTGCGAGCCTGGAGTCGATCTCGGGCCGCTCCATGTGCACCGACACGCGGTCAGCCTTCGTTCCAAGGAGCCGGCCGATCTCCTCCGCGGTGCGGGCCTCGGCCGCGGCCGGGGCAGCCTCGGCGAACACCCGCAACCGGCGGCCGTCGATTGTCCATCTCAGGCCGAGCGTCTTGGTCAGGGTGTCGAGCAGGTCGTCCCGCGACACGTCCTGCACGTCGATCCGCACGATCTCCCCGGGGGCGATGCCCCGTTCGGCGAGCGAGCCGCGGTCGAGATCGACCTCGAGCCCCAGCCGGCCGGCGATCGCGTCCAAGGCCTGATCGAACGGCGCTTCCACCCGGAGCGAGAAGACATCGCGGACGACGGCCGGCTTTCGCGGGCCGCGCGGTCCGGCCCTGGAGTGAACGGGCGACCCCTGGGGGCCGGCCGCCGGCCGCCGCGCGGGCGGGGCGTTTTCCAGGGGCACGATGGCCCCGCCGTCGGCGCCCCAATCCACCCGGCGATCGAAGTGGGCCAGCACGAGGTCGAGCCGTTCGGCGAGCGACAGCGGTGGCAGCGTCGCTGCGGGGAAGTGATCGTGGGGTATCGCGTCGATGCCGACGATCGTGACGCCGGCCTTGTCCGCGGCTTCGGCCACGAGGTCGCGTGGTCGCGCCGCGGCGGTCCAGGCCCAGGGCTCGCGGACGGCGATCTTCCGTTGAACCGCGGCGGGCAGCCGGGCGAGGTCGGCCGCACGGGCGGCCTCGGCGGCGCTGGCCCGCCGGGCGGCCGAGTGGGGCACGATCCGGATGGTGGCGTCGAGCACATCGACATCGGCCTCGGCCATCTTCGCCACGCGGCCCAGCACGTCGCGGAGCGGCTCGCCTCGGCAGTCGAGCGAGATGGGCGTCGTGGGATCGATCCGTCGGTCCACGATCACCGGTCGTCCGGCGATCCGGGTCGCTCGCTCCGCCCAGTCGCGGAGTGGAACACGCGTCCACGACGCCTGCACGGCCGCGTCGAGGGGATCGGATGGCGGGCTGCCTTGGGCCGCCGCGGGCAGCGCGAGCATCACGAGCAGGGCAGCGACCGTCCCGACGAGAGGGCCGCGGCCGGACGGCTGTTTCCCGGCCGATCGCGGGGGGGCATGGGCTTGCTTCCCGCGGCAGGGCTCGGCTGTCAACGTCATGGCTGGCTCCGGAGCACGAAGCCCCGAGAATACCCTGACGCGGGGAAGGCCGGCCACGGCAAGGCCTCGGCCTCGCGAGCAAAGCGGGAGAATCGCCGATGACGGAGCAGACCTGCGTCCTGGCCCTCGACCAGGGAACGACATCCAGCCGGGCGATCCTCTTCGACCGCCGCGGCACCTCGCTGGCGGTCGCGCAGGAAGAGTTCATGCAGCACGCCCGCGCGGCGGCCGGCCCGGACGGCAGCGATCTCGGCATCGTCGAGCACGATCCGGAGGACATCTGGCGAACGCAACTCTCCTGCGCCCGCCGCGTGCTCGCCATGGCCGGGGTCGCCGCGGATCGGGTGGCGGCGATCGGAATCACCAACCAGCGGGAGACGACGATCCTCTGGGAACGTGCGACCGGCAGGCCCGTCGCGCCGGCGGTGGTCTGGCAGAGTCGCGTTTCCGCGCCGATCTGCGCGCGGCTCGAGGCCGAAGGCCACGGGGAAGCGATCCACCGGCTGACGGGATTGCGACTGGATCCCTACTTCTCGGCCACGAAGATCCTGCACCTTTTCGAGACGACGCCCGGTCTCCGCGAGCGGTGCCTGCGGGGCGAGGTGCTGTTCGGCACCGTTGACTCGTTTCTGATCTGGCGGCTGACAGGTGGCCGCGTGCATGCCACCGACCCGACGAACGCAAGCCGCACGCTGCTCTTCGACATCGGGCGGATGGAGTGGAGTGACGAACTCTGCGGCATGCTCGGCGTGCCCCGCGGCATCCTGCCGGAGGTCCGGTCGTCGAGCGGCGACTTCGGTGCGACCGACCCGGCGTTGTTCGGCGGGGCGATTCCCATCGCCGGCTGCGCGGGCGATCAACAGGCGGCGGCCTTCGGCCAGGGAATGGAACGGCCCGGTGACGCGAAGAACACCTACGGCACCGGCGCATTCATGCTCTTTTCAACCGGCGATTCGCGGGTCGCGAGTGCCAACGGCCTGCTCACGACGCCGGCCTGTGCCGTCGGGCCGGCGGCGCGGCACTACTGCCTCGAGGGTTCGGTGTTCGTGGCCGGCGCGCTGGTGGGCTGGCTGCGGGACGGGCTCGGGCTCATCGAAAAGGCGAGCGACATCGAATCGCTGGCCCGCGGCGTCGACGACAGTGGCGGCGTGATGATCGTGCCGGCCCTGACCGGCCTCGGGGCCCCTTACTGGGATCCGACGGCCCGCGGCATGATCATCGGGCTATCGCGGGGAACCCACCGTGCCCATGTCGCGCGAGCGGCGCTCGAGGCGATCGCGCTGTCGGTGGCCGACGTGGTCGATTGCATGCAACGGGATTCGGGAGTGGCTCTGCGCCACCTGCGGGTCGATGGCGGGGCGTCGGCCAACGACCTCCTCATGCAGATCCAGGCCGACGTGCTCGGACTGTCGGTGGAGCGGCCGGCGGTGCTCGAGACGACGGCCCTCGGGGCGGCGCTGCTCGCCGGCCTGGCGGTCGGATTCTTCGCCGATTCGGCCGCTGTTGCCGATGCCCGCCGCATCGCACGCCGGTTCGAGCCGCGGCTCGACACGGAACAGCGTCGCCGACTGCTCGCGACCTGGCACGACGCCGTCGGCCGGAGCAAATCCTGGGCCCGCCCTCGCTGACCGCGCGAGTCTCAGTAGCGGCGAACCGCATCGACCGGGGCGGGACGCTCGGCGAGCATCACGGGCGCCGTGAAGCGTTCCGGATTCGCGGTGAAGGCGGCCCTGCTCTCCGCGGAGGCGAAGAGATAGATCCGGGACTGGTAGGTCACGCCGTAGGCGCGACGGCCCGGCAGGCTCTTGCCCTGTTCGATCGCGAGCACCGGATCGTCGCCCGAGAGCGCGGGCGAGAAGCGGTCGGGGCTCGCCAGAAAAGCCTGCTGCTGTTCGGGGCCGGCGAAGAGGTAGGTGCGGCCGCGGTGCCGCACGCCCCATTGGGCGCGGCCCTCGGTCCAGACGCCGCGGTCCGCGAGCGTGACCGGGCAGTAGCCCTCGAGCCCCAGCGGCATCGAGCCGTAGGGGTCGGCCGCGGGCACTTCCTCGGCGGCGGCTGGAGGCGGAGCCAGGGCCGCGGTGGCCATCGCGAGCGGCGAAGCCGGTCGGGCGGGGGTCATCGTCGGGGGTTCGAGCTTCTTGGCCGGCTTGGCCGAGAAGATATCGAAGGGCTTTTGGAGGGCGGTGACGAACGACGACCACGCCGAGGTCGCGGCGGGCTTCTCGGGAGTCTCGGCTGGCGCACCGGAGCCGCCCGGTGTCGCGGGGAGCGTCGCCGCCGTGGCGGGCGCGGAGAGCCACGGCGTCGCGGGGGCCGTGGTGGCCGGCTCGATGGCCGGACGGTCGGCTTGCGGCGGGGTGGGCTGCGGCGGCGCGGTGGTGAACGCCGACGCCTGCTCGGCGGGCCAGGCGGCGGGCTTTGCGGGCAGGAAGGGCGTGTCGGTCACCGTGGCCGAGTCAAACTGTTCCGAATCCAACTCCGCACGGCTCGCCTTGGCGGATGACAGACTGGCCTGCGACAGGGCCTCGTCGGGCAGGTCGCCCGCCGTGGCGAAGCCCGACAACTGGGCGACCTTCGTCGTGACCACGGCGATGGCCCCGCCCGACGGCACCGCTCCGAGTTCCGATTCAACGGCCGAGGTTTGATCGGCCGCCATCATGTCGCCGGGCGTTCGAACCGCCGCGCCCAACGCGGCCCTCGCGGCCGCAGCCACGAAGTCGGCCGGCGCCTCGGGGCACTCGAACATGGCGAGCTTTCCCCCCTTCGGCGCCAGGATGCACGCCGCCGGCACGTGCACGATCTGCATTCGCTTGGTGACGGCCGCCTGGGAGTCGACATCGATCAGCACCGGCTCGTAACAGGCGGCGACCAGCGCGGCGACCTCGGGGCTCGTCAGCGTCTCTTCGGTGAAGCGGACAGCCTCCGGGCTCCATGAAGCGGTGAAGATCGCGAGCACCGGCTTCTGGCTGATGCCCGCG
>SXWC01000155.1 GCA_005789975.1 Planctomycetaceae bacterium | reverse complement strand
GAACATGAGCCCCTGGTCGCCGGCGCCGATGTCCTTCCCCTTCGACTCGTCCTCGTTGACGCCCATGGCGATGTCGCCCGACTGCTTCCCCACGGCCACGAGCACCGAGCAGGTGTCGGCCGCGATGCCCATCTCGTCGTCGGTGTAGCCGACGTCGCGGATCACACTGCGCACCACCTGCTGGTAGTCGATCGTGCCCTTCGACGTGATCTCGCCGGCGATCACGGCCAGGCCGGTCGTCACCATCGTTTCGCAGGCCACGCGGCTTCGCGGATCCTGTGCCAGATAGGCGTCGAGCACGCCGTCGGAGATCTGGTCGGCCAACTTGTCCGGGTGACCCATGCTGACCGATTCGCTGGTGAACAGATACTTGCCTTGTGCCACGACAGGAGCCTCGTGCTTGAGGATGGAACGGATGGACGGGCCGGCGATCGGCCTCCGAGGACCGTCATTATCGGGAACGGGCCGGGATCGGCAACCCGCCGGCCGTGTCATGCGATCCGCGGGCTGGCCGCGGCCTCTGCCCGGGCGGGCAGCCGCTCGAGGATCAGTCGTGCCGTGGCACTCGTCGCCCCCCTCTGGGAGACGACGAGTCGTGCGGCCCGCTGCCCGATCGCCCGGGCCCATGCAGGGTCTTCGAGGCAGCGGGAGACGAAGGCCGTGAGGCCGGCTCCGTCGGCCACGACCACCGCCGCCTCCGCATCCAAGAGCCGCCGGACCTCGTCACGGAAGTTCCGCGTCTGGGGGCCGAACGACACCGCCGCCCCGTAGGCCGCGGGCTCGAGCATGTTCTGGCCACCCCGCTTGCCGTCGAGACTCCCGCCGACGAACGCGATCTGCGCGGTGCCCCACCACCAGCCGAGCTCGCCCGTCGTATCGACGAGCAGCACGTCGGGCCGCGCCGCCGTCCCGCTCCCCGAGAGTTGGCCGCGCCCTTGCCACCCGAGCCCGAGCGAGTCGAGCATCCGGCCGATCGCGGCCGCGCGTTCCACGTGCCGCGGCACGATCACGAGCCGCAGTCGGGGGTGGCGACCGCGGAGCGCGAGATAGGCCTCCGCCGCGAGCCGCTCCTCGGGATCCTGCGTGCTGCCGGCGAGAAAGACGACGTCATCGGCGGCGAAGCCGGCGAGCCGTCGGAGACGATCGACCTCGGGGGCGTCGCGGTCGCCCCGGACACCGTCAAACTTCATCGACCCGGTCACCGTGACGTCCCGGGCGCCGAGGGCGGCGAATCGGTCCGCATCGGCCTGCGATCGAGCGATCACGAGCGACACGTGCCCGAGCATCCGCCTCACCAGAAATACGATCCGCGCGTAGCCCGCCGCACTCCTCGGGCTCATGCGGGCATTCGCCACGACGATCGGGATGCCGTGCCGCCGCGCGCTGGCCAGCATGTTGGGCCAGAGTTCGAGTTCTCCGAGCACGAGCAGGTCGGGCCGCACCCGGTCGAGCACCCGGCCGACGGCCCATGTGAAGTCGAGCGGGCAGGGAAACGAGTGATCCTCGCCAAACCGCCTGGCCGCCACCTCGAGACCGGTGGTGGTCGAACTCGAAATGACGCAGTCGATCGGTCTGCCGTCGGCCTCAGCCTGCCGGTGGAGTTGGGCGGCGAGCGAGGCGAGCAGTTGCACCTCCCCCATGCTCACGCCGTGCAGCCAGATGCGATTCGTTCCCGGAGGCTTGGCCGCGACGGAGATTCCGCCGGTGAAACGCCTGGCGAAGGCCGCCACCGGCCGGCCGCCGGAGAGTTTTCGCCACGCCACCCAGGGGAGCGCCAGGATCGTTGCGAGCAGGTAGACGGCGTCGAGCAGCATCGCGGTCAAACGTAAGTCGGGCACCCGGGCCTGACCAGAGCAGATGGATCGAAGTCACGAACGTGGCCGTGGACGGGCAGGCGGTCGCCGGGGACCCGGAGCCAAGGCCTGCGGCCGAGTCGCCGGGGTGGGGGCCGTCGTGTGGCGGGAGGGTCAGCCCGTGGCGACACCGCTCGACTTGCCGCAGCAGTTTTTGAACTTCCGGCCACTGCCGCACGGGCAGGGGTCGTTGCGGCCAACCTTCTGCCCCATGTTGCGGATCGGCTCCGCCGGGCTCGCCTCGCCGCGCTGGTCGGGGGGCATGCCCGCCTGGTCACCGTCCGGCGGGGCGATCGTTGCCGACGGGGCGTCGGCGTGGATCGCCGCCGTCTCGTGCCAGGTGCTCCGCAGGGCATCCTCCTCGACCTGTTCGATGCGGTAGACGATGTCCACGACCCGCTCGTCGATCCCCTTCCACATCAGGTCGAACGTCCGCATGCCTTCCCGCTTGTACTCCACCTTGGGGTCGACCTGCGCGTAGCCGCGAAGGCCGACGCTGCTCCGCAGGTGATCCATCGCGAGCAGATGATCCTTCCAGGCGTTGTCGAGGATCTGGAGGAGCACCGCCCGCTCCATCCGCTTCATTTCGTCGCGGGGCGCGTCGCCCCGGGCGTGTCGTCGCCGGCTGGCTTCGACGAGCGTGACCCGGAGTTGATCGAGGTCCGAGGAGGCGACGGTCTCCTCGGGGAGTGCGGGATCGAACCGCTCGCGGGCCCAGCCGAGCAGCCCCTCACGATCGAGTCGTCGCGAACCGTCGGGCTGACGGCCGCTGAAGTGGGCGAGCCCGACGAGCACCGGGTATTCGATGTCGCGGCGGTCGTAGACGTCGCGGGCAAGCTTCGTCAGTCGCTTCTTGAAGGCCGCCGGATCGAGGCCGCCACGTTCGAGGATCGCCACGTCGTCGGCCGGGAGCTCCGCGCCGAACCGCCACTCGGTCCAGCCGAGCGCGCTCCTGAGGCCGAAGTCGGGGGCAAGGAACCGGCCGCCGTCGGAGAGGTCGATGCGGTGGATTGCGTCGCGGGTCTTCTCCTGGAGGAACTCGGCGACGCCGTCGCGGCCGATGCGCTTCAGGTCCCGGTCGTTGACCGAGAGCTTCCAGCGGGCGTTGGCGAATGAGGCGAGCGCCGACCAGTTCCACTCGCTCTCGTCCTCGCTGGCGGGGAGGTTCTCCTCGACCGCCTCGTAGATCAACCCCTCGGCGTTTCGAACCGCCTCGTCCACGGCCAGCCGCTCGGCCTCCTCCGCCGACATGCCGCGGAAATCGGCCCCGTCGAGTTCGCAGCCCAACTGGCCGCCGGCCCAGGTGGCGTAGCTCTGGCAGCCATAGTCCTTGTCGAGGAAGGTGCCGATGTTCTGGTCGATCTGGCGGTCGACCATCTCCAGGATCATTTCCCGGCAGTCGGCGTCGCCGTCGGTGTGGTCGAGGATCTTCTGCCGGAAGCCGTAGACCCGCTTCCGCTGCTCGTCCATCACCTCGTCGTACTCGAGGAGATTTTTACGGATCTCGAAGTTCCGTTCCTCGACCTTCTTCTGCGCGGCCTCGACGCGGCGGGTCACCATCCGGCTCTCGATCGCCTCGCCGTCCTGCATGCCGAGCCGCGTCAGCACGTTCTTCACCCATTCACCGGCGAAGAGTCGCATCAGGTCGTCTTCGAGCGACAGGAAAAACCGGCTCGAACCCGGGTCGCCCTGGCGACCGCAGCGACCGCGGAGCTGGAGATCGATGCGACGGGCCTCGTGCCGCTCCGTGCCGATGATCTGCAGTCCGCCCATCGACCGGACGGCCTCCCCCTCGGGCTTCATGTTCTCGCGTGCGGAGATCTCGGCGACGAGCGACTCCCACTCCTGCCGGGGAACGTCGAGCCGCGTCGGGTAGGTGTCTTGAAGCTTCGCCCAGGCGAGCGTGTCGGGGTTGCCTCCCAGGATGATGTCGGTGCCACGGCCGGCCAT
>SXWC01000154.1 GCA_005789975.1 Planctomycetaceae bacterium | reverse complement strand
CGAAAGGCACGAAGACGGAGAGGGCGATCACCTCCTGCAGGATCTTCAGCTGCCCGAGGTTCATGGTCGTGTAGCCGATCCGATTCGCGGGCACTTGCAGCAGGTACTCGGCAAGCGCGACGCCCCAGCTCACAAAGGCGGCGATGAACCACGGCCGGCCACTCATGTCCTTCAAGTGGGCGTACCACGCGAACGTCATGAACACGTTGGAGCAGATGAGCAGGAGCGTTGTCTGGAGCATGACGGGCATGGGGCGAGGGTCCTTTCGTGAGACGGCGACAGCGTGCGGGTAATCTATGGGTTCTCACGCTATGGGCTCTCACGGCCGCCGGTGCTTGCCCCCCTCTGGCGACCGGGCCATCCTGTGCCGGCCGCACCAGGGACGGGCCGCGGAACACGTTGACGGGCGGCGGTCGCCGGACTGTCGCCGGTTCCCCGTCAGTTCCCCGCCACCGGCGCGACCCGCATCCGCAAGCGGCCGCGTCGAAGAAGGGCGGGGCACGATTCGGAAAACGTTGCAAAACGCGCCACCGCTGTTGCAGGATGCGGCGTCGGCCCGGCAAAAGTGATTGGCTCTTCAGCCGGCGATGGACGCTTTTCCCGCCGCTTGCCGCAGGCCTATCGATCCGCAGGCTTTGGCACGCGATGTGCACCTCCGCCCAGCGACCGGCGGCGGGATTTCCCGCGACGCCTCGCCGGCCCCCTCGGATAGCCCAGGAGTGCCACGCCATGCCATGCTCCCGTGTTGAGTCCGAACAGGCGACCAATGGGTCGGAACCGGCCTCGGACAACGAACTGATGCGGCGGATCTGCCGGGACGACGCCGACGCTTTCGCCCTCCTCGTGCACCGTTATGAGCGGGAACTCTTTGCCTATCTCCGGCGCTATCTCGGCAACGCCCAGATGGCGGAGGACGTCTTTCAGGGGACGTTTCTCCGGATCCATCGCAAGCGGAAGAGCTTTCAGGACGGCCATCCGTTCCGGCCGTGGCTCTACACCATCGCCACCCACCAGGCGATCGACATGCAGCGGCGGAACCGCCGCCACCGCATGGCGAGCCTCGACCAGCAGCCGCCGGGCACATCCGGCGGCACCCTTGCGGAGACGGTGGCCGATCGCCGCCACGCGAGCGACGACGCCGTCACCGACGGCGACGAGCAGGCCTGGATGATCAACGCGGTGGACAGGCTCGCTGAACCCTTCCGCAGCACCCTCACGCTCGTCTACCGCCAGGGCCTCAAGCAGCGTGAAGTCGCGGCCGCGCTGGGGATCCCCCTCGGTACCGTCAAGAGCCGGCTCAACACGGCGCTCAACCGCCTGCACGCCTCCTGGCTGCGGACCTGCTGAGGCAGATCCGGGTTGGCCGTGCCGGTCCCCCGCCGAAACCGTTGGAAACGGGCGGGGCAACCGCTATCCTGCCGGGGCGTCCGCGTCTCCCTCCCCCCGCACGGATACCCCCGACACGATGTCCACCGCGACCGCCCCGGCCGACGCCGCCGACCCCTGGTTCCAGGACCGCTTCGCCCAGCGCATCGGCGGGGCGATGTTCGGCAAGGGCACGGAGATCTACAAGTTCGAACTGATCAAGCGGGCCAAGCGGAAGGCGATCGCAGAGCATCCCGAGCGGCGGATGCTCGACTTCGGGATCGGCGAGAACGACGAGATGGCGCCGGCCCATGTCCGGGCCGTCATGAAGCGGGAGGTCGACGCACCCGAGAATCGTGGCTACGCCGACAACGGCATCGCCGCCTTCAAGGAGGCCGCGGCGGCCTTCATGCAGCGGGAGTTCGACGTCACGCTCAACCCCGTGACCGAGGTCAACCACTGCATCGGCTCGAAGACCGCCTACGCGATGCTGCCCGCCGCCTTCATCGATCCGGGCGACGTCACGCTGATGACCGTGCCCGGCTACCCCGTCGCCGGCACCGCCACGCGGTGGTTCGGCGGCGTGGTCCACCGCCTGCCGCTGCTGCCCGAAAACGGCTTCTTTCCCGACCTCGACGGCATACCCGCCGACGTGCTCGCGAAGACGAAGATGCTCGTGCTCTGCTATCCCAACAGCCCGACCGGCCGCACGGCGACCCGTGAGTTTTACAAACGAGTGGTCGACTTCGCGCACCGGCATCGCGTGATCGTCGTCCAGGATGCGGCCCACATCATGCTCTCCTACGACGATGCGCCGCTCTCGTTTCTCTCGATCGACGGAGCGAAGGACGTGGGCGTCGAGGTCCACTCGATGTCGAAGGGCTTCCACATGATCGGCTGGCGGATGGGCTGGGTCTGCGGCCACGAGCGAATCGTGCGGGCCTTCGCCGACGTCAAGGACAACTGCGACTCCGGCCAGTTCATGGCGATCCAGAAGGCCGCGGCGGCCGCCCTCGCCGATCCGGAGATTCCACGGCTCGTCAGGGAGAAGTATCGCCGCAGGCTCGAGAAACTCGTGGGCGTGCTGCGGGCCTCGGGCTTCGAGTGTGAAATGCCGGGCGGGACCTATTTCCTCTACACCCCGAGCCCGAAGGCCGCCGGCGACAGGCCGTTTGCGACGGCGCAGGACGCGAGCCAGTTTCTGATCCACGACCTCTCGATCTCGACCGTGCCCTGGGACGACTGCGGCTCCTATCTCAGGTTTTCCGTCACCTACGAGGCCGAGGACGAGGGGGCCGAGGATGACCTCATGGCCGAACTCCACGCCCGCCTGCAGCGTGCCCGGCTGAAGTTTTGACCGCCGGCCACGATCCCGTCGCTTCTTTCACCCACACTCGCCGGTCCCAACCCTGGAGCCCCCCCATGCTTCGTTTCTTCGCCTCCTGTCTGCTGCTCGCCCTCTGCGGGCTCGTTGCCGTGGCGCCGCTGGCCGGCTGCGGAGGCGGCAAGAAAAAGAAGGGGAAGATGACCTTCGGCGACATGGTGGCGAAGGCCAAGAAAGACACCACGCCCGGGGGACCGGCACGGGAGTTGGCGAGAGTGGCGCGGCTGCAGATCAAGTCGGGCGACAAGGCGGGGGCCAAGAAGACGCTCGAAGAGGCCCGCAAGACGATCGGCAGCGATGCCGATCCAGCCGTCTTTGCGCCGCGGCTGATCGAGATCGCGGCGGCGTATGCGACCATCGACGACAAGAAGGCGGCCCGCGAGGGCGTGGACAAGGCGGTGGTCATGGCGGCGTCCGTCAGCGACCCCGTCGCCCGCGTGGAAGTGCTCTCGAAGGCGGGCCGGATCTACGGCGGCAGCCTCGGCGACACGACCAAGGCCAAGACCGCACTCGCGAAGGCGGCGGAGATCGCCACGGGCACGGATGTCTCCGACCGCTTCCGGCCACAGGCCCTCGCGGCCGTGGCACTCGGCTATGCCAACGCCAACCTCGCGGGTGATGCGACGAAGGTGATCGAGCAGCTCGAGACCCTCGCCACCTCGCTGGAGGAACTTCGGCCGAAGGCCGAGGCGCTCGCCGCGGCGGCCAACGTGCGGTTCAAGAGCGGGGAGAAGCCCCGGGCCGCCGAACTGCTCAAGGATGCGGCCACGGCGGCAAAGGCGATCGACGGATCGGCCAACAAGACCTACGCCCTGATCGCCGTCGCCAACGCGATGATCGCGGCGGACGACTCGAAGGGAGCGGCCGCGCTCGCCGCCGAAGCCGAGAAGACTGCGGGGAAGATTTCCGACGCCGAGCAGCAGAAGGACGCGATGCAGGAGTTGCGGGCGCTCGAGGCGGCCCTCAAGGAATGATCAGGACCGTCACTTGCCCCGCGACACGGTCTTGAGCGCCTCGAGGGCGAGCTTCCTCGCCTCCGCGTGGTCCACGATCGGCTCGGGGTAGCCCTGCCGCAGATCGACCCACTTCCGCACATACGCCCCGTCGGGATCGAACTTCTCTCCCTGAGTCGTCGGATTGAAGATCCGGAAGTAGGGGGCGGCGTCGGTGCCGCAGCCGGCCACCCACTGCCAGCCGTGCTGGTTGGAGCAGGGGTCGCCGTCGACGAGCAGGTCCATGAAGTGCTTGGCGCCGACGG
>SXWC01000153.1 GCA_005789975.1 Planctomycetaceae bacterium | reverse complement strand
GGTCGCGATAAAGGCGGTCGAACTCCGCCCAGCGTGAGCAGGAGGCCCCGCCGCCCAGGCAGGCACGCGCCAGTCCGGCGCGCGCCTTGGCCCCGTTGCCCCGGGGACCTCCACCCACCGCCTCGCCATAACTGCTCCAGCGGTAGTGGGCCGGGTCCGTGACCATGCCCGCGCGCACGGGGTTGAGGTCAATGTAGGCGGCCATGGTGCGCGCGGCCGTGCCGTCCTCGACGAGCACGAGGGGGTTGATCTCGAGGAGGGAGGCGTCGAGATCGACGAATGCCCGGCAGAGCCGGCGGAAGAAGGCCTCGGCATGCCGCCAGCTCGCCGTGGGCAGGCCGAGTTTCGAGGCGAGCACGCGGGCCTGGTAGGCCCCGAGTCCGCGGTCGGGATCGAAGGGCTCGCTCAGAATGAGTTCGGGCGTCTTGGCAGCCACCTCCTCGATGTCCATGCCGCCGGCCGTGCTCGCGATCAGCACCGGAGAGCCGACGCGACGGTCGACGAGCACGGCACAGTAGAGTTCGCGGTCGATCGCACAGCCGCTCTCGACGAACACCTGCCGCACGAGCTGCCCCTCGGGGCCGGTCTGGATCGTCACGAGCGTGTTGCCGAGCAGGCCCTTCGCGATCCGTTCGGCGTCGGCGGCTGTCTTCGCGAGTTCGACGCCCCGCTGCTCGCCCCCCTGCACCTTGCCCTTGCCGCGGCCGCCCGCGTGGATCTGCGCCTTCACGGCACAAACGGGCGTGCCGAGGGCGGTGAACGCGGCGGCGGCCTCGGCAGGGGTGCGGGCGACTTTCCCGGCGAGCACCGGCACGCCGCAGGCCCGGAGGAGATCCTTGGCCTGAAACTCGTGGATCTTCATGGAGGTGTGGCCTCGCGGGGCGGGCGGGAGGGAGCTGGAGCCGCAAATATCCCACGAACGCCGCGGGCCGCAACCCGGAGCCTTGGCGAGGCCCGGGAGGGGCGAAAGTGTCAGCGGGCCGGCAGCGCGGCGGCGGCAACGGCGGCCCGCCACGCCGCCGGGTCGGCGGCCGCCAGCCGATCCCGATGGATACCGGCCGCGTCGAGAGGACAGGCCGCGAGGTAGCCGGCGACGGCTCGACGGACGAGCGGGTCGTCTCGCCCCAGCGAATCCCAGAGAGTCGCGACACGCCCGCAATCCTCCCAGCGGCCGTAGCGCGCCAGGTCGATCGCCGAGTCGGCTGCGACGGCGGGATTCAAAAGCAGATCGGCCGTCGCGGCCGCGACCAGATCGCGGGGGATGCGATCCGCCAGGCTCTCCCACGCACACCTCAGCGCCGCCAGCGCGTGTCGGGCGTCGCCCGGCCGGGTGTCGGCCGCAAAGAGGCCCCTGCTGCGGAGATCATCGAGCCCCTCCCCTCCCTCGGCGACGAGAATCCCCGCGAGGATGCCGTCGAAGCCCGCCCGCAAATCGTCAGCGGACGCCGCGACCGCGGCGTGGAGGGCGTCGAGGCATCGTTTCCGCACGGTCGCGTCGGCCGCCCGATCGGCTGCGATGCCGAGGGCCAGTCCATAAAAACCTCGCCGCCGCTGGTCGATGGCCGGCTCCCCAACCCAGAGGGAAAGTCGCATCGGATCGAGCGACTCGGCGGTCTCACGGACCGCGTCGAACGGCGCGAGGCCGAACTCAGTGAAGGCGTCGGCGGCGATGGCCGGATTGGGATGCTCGAGACGGGATGCGAACCACTGGAGCCTGCGAACGGCCGATTCCTCGACGGCGGGTGCCGCGGCGACGTGACCGAGCAGGGCCTCGTCGGCCGCGATCGCCTCCCACGCGACCGGGTCTTCGTCGCCGCCGCGCGTGCCAAAGAGCAGGGCCGTGCCCTCGATGCCCGCCGGCACCCGCGCCGCCACCGGGCCGCCGGGGGGATCTTGTGCGGCCCGCAGCACCGTCACCACGGTGAACCGCTGGGCGAGCAGGCCTGCGGTGTCGCGCGCCGCCGGGCCGGCCGCATCGCCCACGGCCACCACGTCGGCGGTGTCGCGTCGTTCCGCGAGCGACCGGCCGACGATGCCACAGAACGGGCAGGCGCCGGCGGTCGCCGCCATCACGAGCCAGACGGCGATCGCGAGCAGCGGGTGCATTGCTTCACGCCGCCCCGGCGGGCGCCGCCTCGGCCTTCAGCCGGGCCCGCCAGTAGGGTGTGGTGCAGAGGAGGATTTTGCCGGTGCCGCGGTAGCAGTATGCGAGCTTCTGGCCCGACATCCAGAAGCTCATCCACGACCGTGCCGGCCGGCGGACCGAGAGCGTGATGCCGCTGGTGTGGGCGACGACGAACGGCCCGTCGACGATCATCTGGTCGTTCGTGAGCTCGACCTCTTCGACGGGGCCGGGCACCGACAGCACAACCTGCCCCTCCCCCTTGACCGCGGTCTTGTACCAGAAGAGCCCTTGATCGGCCCAGTATGCGGTCCACACCCGCTCCCGATGCACCGAGAGCTTCACCTCCCCGTCGCTCGCCCAGAAGCACTTCGTGTCGAGGATCCACCGCTCTCCCGACCGGACCGGCATGATGTGGAAGCCGCCCAACGAGGAGTCGAGATAGACCGCTCCGGTGCCGGAGAACCGCGGCCGCAGGAGCGATTCTTCGGAAAACAGCGACACCCACCAGGCCTTGAGGCTCGGAAAGGGCACGTCCATCGAGATCGCGCCCTTGAAGTGGTTGAGCGCGCCTTGCTCCGCGCGGATGTCGTCGTCTTCGAGCCCGACCTTCACCCACCGCATGCCCTCGGCGTGTTCGACCTCAAACGTCGCCATCGATGTCGACCTCCGCACCGCGGGTGATGCCCCCCTGCGTCCAGTCCACGCCCCAACCCGGGAAGGCGATCTCCGGATAGGGCTCGGGATCGATCGGGGCGGGCGAGGTGTGCACGATGTCGAACTGCCGATCCGCGCGGATGCGGCCGATGCGGCAGAACTTCGTCGTGTGCTGGGTCTTCGGATCGAGACGGACCGGGCCGCCGGGGCCGGCAAACTCGAGGCCCTCGCCAAACACCTGCCGCACCGCCGCGGTCTCGAACGAGCCCGCTTTTTCGACGGCCTGTTTCCAGAGGTGCACCAGGCACCAGTCGGGCTCCATCGGATCGCCCGTGACGCGGTCGCTGCCAAACTCGCGGCGAAAGCCGGCGACCCACTCGCGGTTGGCCGGTGTGTCGAGGCTCTGGAAGTAGCACGAGACGGCATAGTTTCCCTTCACCTGCCCGGGGAGCAGGCTCCGCAGCTCGTCTTCGGCGATGCTCGTGGAGACGACCGGGACCGTCGCGGGATCGACCTTCGCTTCGGCGAGCGCCGCAAACAAGCCGATGTTCGAGTCGCCGTTGACGGTGCTCAGCACGCAGTCGGCACCGGACGACCTGATCTGTTTCACGACCGCGGCGAAGTCGCGAACACCGAGCGGCACGTAGGCCGTGCCCACCGGCTTCAGGCTCTTCCCCGCGAGATACTTCTTCACGATGAAGTTGGCCGTCCGCGGATAGACATAGTCGGAGCCGACGAGGAAGATCTTCTTCTTGAGCCCACCGGCCGCGGTCGAGAGCCAATCGAGTGCGGGCAGGATCTGCTGGTTGGGCAGCATGCCGCCGTAGACCACACAGGACGACGACTCGTTTCCCTCGTACTGCACCGGATAGAAGAGGAGCTTCTGCGCCTCCTCGAAGATCGGCAGCACGGCCTTGCGGCTGACGCTCGTCCAGCAGCCAAACACGGCGACGGACCCATCCTCGAGGAGCTGCCGGGCCCGCTTCGGGAAGAGGGCCACCTGCGAGCGCGGATCGGGGGCCCGGGCCACGATCTGCCGGCCGAGGAGCCCGCCGGCCGCGTTGATCTGCTCGAAGGCATGCAGTTCGATGTCGCGGAGCGACGTCCCGCTGATGGCCAGCGGGCCCGTCTGCGAGTGGAGCAGGCCCACCTTCACGGTGCGCATGCGGGGCGGAATGCCGAGCGAACAGCCGGCGAACAGCGCCGGCGACATGGCCCGGGCCGCTGCGAGCGTGGCCGCCGCCCCCCGCCGGAGGGCGTCCCGCCGTGAGAATCCGCTCCGGTGACCGCCGCTCATTCGTCGTCCATCCGCTTGTAGAGATTTTCAAAGGGCTCCGCCGAGATGCTCACGTCACCCCGGAACGGCTGATTCATGTCGAAGATCAGGTGCATCATCGTGCCCAGGTAGGCCGCGAGGATGCCGCCGAGCAGCAGTTGCGTGAGGAACCGCATGTCAAAGAGCCAGCAGATCGCGATATTGAGGATCGCCCCCAGGATCAGCACGTACCACATCGAATCGGGGAGCGACGCCTTCACCGAGAAGAGCCGCATCTGCCGCGCCTCCAGGAAGGCGTTGAGTTGCCGCAGGGCCTCGGCGTGGAGGATCTGTTCGGCCGGCGTCTCCGGCTGGAAGTCGAGCAGCCTGTCGTAGAACGCCGCGGCGCGGATCGTGCCCTCCTCGGGGATGATGCCCCGCTGCTGCAGTGGCCAGGCATATTTGATGACATACCGCGTGTAATCGCGGAGGAGCCAGCGGAGGTTCTGCCGGTGGGGCTCCGGGTAACGCGAGACGTCGTCGTAGAGCGCCGACAGCGCTGTCGCCTCGCGGGTGACGTTTGCCCCCGCCTCGGCGACGTTTTGATAGGCGGTGACCGCGATCAGGCCGAGGAGGAGGCCGTAGAACACGCAGAAGCAGGAGAGCACATAGCCGACGATGTCATTGGAGCCGGGGGTCGATTTGACGAACTGCCTCAGGATCGGCCGCAGCAGGATCGAGCCGGCCCAGTAGAAGCCGACGAACGCGGCGATGAAGAGCAGCGCCAGGCGGAAATGCGGGATGTCGTAGAGCCAGTACCACGATTCGGGCGAGAACAGCTGCATGCTCGGTGACCGCCCGCGGAAGGCTCAGTGGATCGCATCGACCAGCCCAGGATCGTAGCAGCATCCGACCTGCTCGGGCCAGCGGCGGGCCCGCCCACGGCCTCGAGGGGCCCGGCGGACGAGCGACGGTGCCACGGACGGTGGCCGGCCTACCGCACGCTCTCCCCGTCGAGGGCGTAGATCGCGAGGTGTTTTCCGTCGGGACCGCGCAGCTCCTCGATTCTGAACCGGCCCGCCACGGCCACGGGCCGGATCGAAAAATCGGCGGTCCCGCCCGGCTGCATGCGGACGACGATGCAGTCGTGGAGCGCGGCGCCGGGGCCGAAGCAGCATTCCTGATTGTCGCGAACGAGCACGAACTGCGTGAGGCCGCTCTGCTGGAAACTCGGGAGGATGTAGCCGCGAATCCGCACCCGCTCCTGTTCGAGGGCCGTCACCCGTTCGGGGAGCAGGTCGCGGGTGAAGGGGTCACCCTTCGGCATCTCGAGTTTGATGTCGTCGAACGTGATCTCGCGAGGCTGTCGCGGATCCGCCGGCCGGCGGTCCACGGCGGGTGGCCCGGCAGCGGCCGGTCGTTCGACCGTGCCCGGGTCCGCGGCCCGGTCCGCGGGCGTCCCGTCGCCGCATCCGGCGATCAGCAGGACGAACGCCCATGTCGGCCACGGGTGCTTCGCGCGCGGGTGTCGGGTTGCGTCCATGTCACCGCACGAAGGCGTTGTCGAGATGGTAGAGCACGCCGCCGGTGAGTTCCGTGGTGCCGGTGGGCTGCACCCGAAACCGGCCGGCCACCTTCGTCAGCCGGGGTGTGAAGTCGATGCCCGTCGGCCCGGCGAGCTGGACGTTCACACGGTCGGTGATCTTCGGGTTGCCGCCGAAGCAGCAGTCGCCCTGGTCGCGGACGAGCAGGAACTGCACGAGCCCGTGTTGCTGCTTGCCCGGATAGATGTAGCCCTTGAGGAGCACGTTTCGCCCGTCGAGCGCCCGGGCGGCGTCGGGCACGCTCGTCGGCGGATCTCCCTCGGCGGGCTGGAGCATCGCATAGCTGAGCCGTTCGAAGCCCTCCGGAAGCTCGGCGGCGTATTCGCGGGCGAGGGAGACCAGGCCGCCGGCCAGCACCAGCGTCGAGACCGCAAGCGCCCCGGTCGCCAGAGGCGTGCCGGTGAGGTCGAGCGGTCGAGTGGCGATGTCGCGCAGGGCGACGAGCGCGAGCACGATGCCGATCACGGGCACCGCGGCGAACCACCAGCCGAGGAAGACGAGCGGCGACACGAGGGCGACGGCCCCGGCGGCGATGGCGGCTCCCGAGAGGGCGCGATAGGCCTCGCCGTTGTCGCGGGGGCCGCCCGGGCGGGAAGGTCGCGACGGCGAATCGAAGAGGCCGTTGCCCATGCGAGCGGTTCAGCGGTCCACGGCCTGGGCGGGCCGCATGGCAGCACGGGAGACGATGGCGATCAGGAGGACCAGGACCGCCCAGAGGATCCATCCCCAGCGGCGGCTGCCAGCGGGTGGGGCCTTGGGCTTCGAGGCGTCGTGGCCGGGCACGTCGTCGGTGGCCTCGTCGTCACCGAGTACCGGAGCCACGGCGAGGGAGCCGGGCGAGCCTTCCGTGGCGCCGCTGATGGTCTCGTGCGGGCCGAGGGGGCCTGTGTCGCCGTCTTCGTCGCCGGCGGGGGGCGTTGCCGCGTTGCCGGAGGCGTTGAGGCCCGCGAGGCCGGCGAGCGTCGCTGCCCGGCGGACAGCCTCGGGATCGATCTTTTCCAGTTCCGCGACCGCGGCCGCGGCCTCGGGCAGCGGGCAGGCCCGGAGGTAGTTCACGATCGGTTCGCGGACGAAGATGTTGTCGGCCGTCGCCTCCTTGAAGAGGTTCACGAGCGTGCCGATCGCCGACCAATCCTGCCAGCGGGCGAGGTCGGCGATCACGAGGTCGGCGAGCTTTGGTTCCGCGAGCAACAGCCGCAGCGAGGCGAGCACGCGGTCGCGGGGCACGAGGTCCGACTCCTCCCCGAGGAACCGCAGCGCCATGACCGCCGCGTAGGTCTCGGTGAACGGCACCTCGCGGGGCGTCCCGTCGGCGGACGAGCGTTCGAGGAACAGCCGATCGACGAGGTCGAGGGCCTGCGGACCCTCGAGCGCCACGTAGCAGGCGATCAGCGCGTCGAGCCCGCTGCGGGCCTCGGCCTGCTCCGGCGAGAGGCCGTCCCCCGCGAGCAGCGTGCCGATCCGCCGGGCGTCTTCCTTCGAGCCGCAGACACCGAGCATCGTCGCATACAGCCGGCGACGATTGGCCTGCACCCGCGGGTCTTCGATCCAAGCGAGCAGTTGCTCCGGATGCATCGTCTCCTTGATGCTGCGGACGTCCGCATACGGAGCGATCGCAAACTCGTCGTAGGCGTCCCGGGCCAGCGTCTCGTCCTCGTCCTCGAGATGTTGCTGGAAGAAGGCGAGCCGTTCGGGCCCCTTCTCCGGCAGCTCGCCGAGCCTGCGGAGATAGGCCACCGCCCGGTCACTGACCCGCACGGGGCTCGACCAGACGAGCTCCGGCGGCTCCACGCCCATGAGCAGGAAGAGCGTGCCGACCGGCTTTTCCTCGAGCATGATCGTCTCGATCGGCAGGGGATCTGCCGCCGTCAGTCCTGCCCCGGCGAGGAGGTCGGCCCCCTTGAGCACCTCGACCACCGCGAACTTGCCCTTGGGAAGCGGTCCCTCGGCCCGCGGCGACAAGGCGCCGGCCGGTGGCGGCTCGACGAGTTTGGCGATCACCGCCGCCTCGCTCTGCGCGATCTCCTGCGCGAACGTCAGCGACACCGCGGAGCAGAACGGGCAGGCGGTCGCCGCTCCCGGGAAGGTCGCGACGATCACGACGACGGCGACCGGCAGGAGTCGGCGAATGAGTGGATGCATGCCCTCAGTGTAGCCGTCAACCCAGCCACTTCGCGACGTCGGTCCGGTAGGCCGCCAGCGCGGGGATCAGCGCCGCCAGGATCGCCAGGCCGATCAGAAACGGCACCAACAGCATTTCGGCCGCCGGTGCCGACGAAAGCAGGCTCGCCGAGACGCCGGCATTGGTGGTGATGAGGGGGCCGACCGCGGCGACGAGCGCGTGGCCCAGCCCCCAGCCCACGATGCCGCCCCCGGCCGCCAGGAGCACGGCCTCGAGGAGCACGGTCGCCAGCACGTGGCTGCGGCGGGCCCCCAGGGCCCGCATCACGGCCACGTCGCGGCTCCGCTCCAGCGACGACCCGACCATGCTCACGAGGATGCCGATCGCCGAGACGATCACGACGAGCGTCGTCACGAGCAACAGCAACAGTTCCAGCGGCCGCACGAAGAGGTCCAGCAGAACGCTGATCTCGCGGATCGGTTCGGCAGCCTGTCCGTCGCGGCCCTCGTTGATCGCGGTCCGCAGCCCCATGGCCGTGAGTTCGGCGGGGAGCCCGGGGAGGGCCGCCGTCTCGACGAGGATCGCCGTCACCTCGCGTTGGCTGGCCGGGAGCGGCACGGGAGATGTGGCATGGTCGTCCACGGGCGCGGGCTTCACCGCCGCCTCTTCCGCGGCGGGCTTCGCATGCCCCTCCTGGAGATAGAAGCCTTCCATGTTCACGTACACGCCGCGGTCGACGGGCGTGTCGGTCCGGGCGAGGATGCCGGTGACCGTGAACGGATCGTGAACAAGCCCGTCGTCGGCGCCGTGCGTGGGGGCGAACGGGTCGCCCGCCCGGAGGCCGAGTTTCGCGGCGACGTCGCAGCCGAGCACGCCGCCGAAAAACTCGTCGTCGCGGAAGTTGCGTCCCGAGGCGAAGGCGAAGGCTCGCGGCTCGACGCGGGCATCGGCAAGCCCGACAGCCCGTCGCAGCCGGCGGCCGAGCCCCGCGGGCGCACCCCCTCCACCCCAGGTGAGTTTGTCGAAATAGGCGGCATTCGTGCCGACGACACGGAAGCCCCGGAAATAGTCCCCCATGCAGATCGGCACCGCGGTTTGCACGCTGCCGGCATATCGTCCGGCGGCGCCGTCGGTCCGTGCCGCGGCCGGCAGAAACTCCTCGTAGAAGGCCCACGAAATGTTCTCGATCGGCTTGCTGATCAGATAGACGCTGTTGAGCACCAGCTGCAGCGGACTCCCCTTGGCCCCCACGATCATGTTGTAGCCCAGTCCGGAGCCGGAGTTGAACGCCTGCTTGACGATGTCGCCGATCACGAGCGTGGAGACGACGAGCGCCACGCCGAGCCCGAGGGACAGGGCCGTGAGGACGCTCGTCAGGAGCCGCTGGCGGATGTTCCGCCAGGCGATGCCGAACAATGACATGGGCGAGCCGTTCCTGGGGTCAGCCGTGATGGGTCGCGGCGCGGTTGAAGTCTTCGAGCCGGAGCCGTTTGGGGAATCGGGCGGCGACCTCGGGTGAGTGCGTCACGACCAGGAGCGCGACACCCTGCTCGGCGCAGGTGCTCTTCAACAGTTCGATCACCTGATCCTGATGGGCGGTGTCGATGCTCGCCGTCGGCTCGTCGGCGAGGATCACCCGTGGCCGGTTGGCCAGCGCGCGGGCCACCGCCACCCGCTGTTGCTGGCCGATCGAGAGTTCGCCCGGCCTGTGGTGGAGCCGATGGGAGAGGCCCACCGAGGCGAGCAGGTCGGCCGCCCGCGGGCGGCTGGGCCTGCCCGACCCGAACGACATCGCCACGAGCACGTTTTCGAGGGCCGTGAATCCCGGCAGCAGGTTGAACTGCTGGAACACCAGGCCGAGCGTGTCGGCCCGCAGCCGGTCGGTCGCGGCCTCACCCAGACGCGTGAGGTCGTGGCCGTCCACGACGACTCGTCCGCCGTCGGGACGCATGATCCCGGAAATCACGTGGAGCAGCGTCGACTTGCCGGAGCCGCTCTGCCCCGTGAGGGCGCACTGTTCCCGGTCGGCGACCGCGAAGGCGTCGATGTCGAGCACCGGCACCCGCTCTCCCCCCGGCATGACGAAGGACTTCCGGACCTGCTCGAGTTCGATGACGGGGGTGGACATGTCATGGATTCTAGCGATTCCGCGGAGGTCGATTGAGCGGCCGCCGCGCTGGGGTGTATCATCCCGGCCCCGCCTCGGGGCTTCGGCTTTCGCAAAGGAGCGAAAGTGTTCGGGCCCGTCCGTTTCGATCCCAGGAGACTCGCCGTGCCCATCCGCGTTGGCATCAATGGTTTCGGCCGCATCGGCCGCCTCACCTTTCGCGCCATCTACGAGAAGTACGGCCTCAACGGCGACGTGCAGGTGGTCGCCCTCAACGATCTCACCGACGCGAAGACCAACGCCCATCTGCTGGAGTTCGACTCCAACTACGGCCCCTTCAAGGGCACGGTGGCCTATGACGGCAATGACATCGTCGTCGATGGCCGCAGGGTGAAGGTCTTCGCCGAGCGGGAGCCCGGCTCCATCCCCTGGGGCAGCCAGGACGTGCAGATCGTCGTGGAGAGCACCGGCTTCTTCACCGACGCCACCAAGGCCGTGGCCCACAAGCGGGACAGCGTCAAGAAGGTCGTGATTTCGGCCCCTGCGAAGAACGAAGACCTGACGATCGTGCTGGGCGTCAACAACGAGATGTACGACCCCAAGAAG
>SXWC01000152.1 GCA_005789975.1 Planctomycetaceae bacterium | reverse complement strand
GTGAACTGGCCGATGAGGCCCTGCCAGAGCCCGTCATCCCAGGCGGCGACGTAGAGGCGATCGTTCGGGTCCGCAGCCCACGAAAACGTCTCGGGCAGGCTCCAGTTGCAATCGCCCGGGCTGCCGGAGGCGCCAACTTCGGTGCGGCCGATGAGGCCGCTGATGCGGCTGCCGTCGGCACTGCCCGTAAACAGGCCGTAGTGGTTGTCCGCGGTAAGCGTGCCCTGGATCGTGGCCAGGGCCAGACGCGGCTCGAGGGGTTCGAGGCCGAACGGGGATCGCCACATCGTGGTGCGACGACGGCGACGGGGGGATGCAAAGAGGCGGCCGAGCGACGCGCGGAGGGCTGCTGAAGGCACCGATGAACCTGCGGAAAACCGGTGGCGGAAAGGGCGGGGATGCATGGCGAGAACGGAGGGGCATGAAGCCCGTCCGTCGTGCGAAGGAGAGGCAGCGGGACGGGGGGGTGCGACAAGTCAAGGGCCGCGGGAGACGCCGACGGCTGGGCTCTTGCCGGCGGCCCAGAAAGCCCCGGCAGATCGTGGCCGCTTTCTGCGCGGCGTGGCTCTCGGCCCGAAAGGCGAGGGCTGGATCAGGGCAGGGGCATGCCTGTCCTTTTGTGTCAACGTGGTGATGCTCGGTCTCGATGACACGCTGGCACGGAAGCGTGGACTTCGCGTGTGCGCACACAGGGAGGGGTCTACCAGCTGCTCAAGCGGCATGGATTCGTGTGCCTCGAGCCCCGGACGAGGCGAGGTTCGGCCAGCAGGGCACACTCACCGCGGTCTGGGCGAGCAAGCCATCAGGAGCTACCGGACGCTTCGCAGGAAAAACATCCGATCCATCTGCAGAACCCGGTGGATCACGCCTGAGGAGTAAGCAGGAACCGTATCAGGCCGTCGCCTCGCGGATGCCGGCCTCGGTGGCGGCGGCCAGGGCGTCGAGCTCGTCGAGCGAGATCGAGAGCGGCGGCATGATCACCACCACGTCGCCGAGCGGTCGGAGGAGGGCTCCGTGCCTCCGCGCCGCGAGGCAGGCTTGCATGCCCCGCTTCTCCTGCCATGGGTAGGCCATGGCCGTGGCCTTGTCGGCCACGATGTCGAAGCCCACGAGCAGGCCGCACTGACGCACGCCGCCGACGTGTTCGAGCCGCGCCAGCCGCTCGGCATGGCCGCGGAGCCGTTCGATCTTGGGCGGCAGCGACGCGAGCACCTGCTCGTCGCGAAAGATGTCGAGCGACGCGAGGCCCACCGCGGCCGCGAGCGGGTTGCCGCCGTAGGTGTGGCCGTGGAAAAACGTGCGGCGGTCGGTGTGCTGGCCCAGGAACGCGTTCCAGACCCGCTCGGTCGTGAGCGTCGCGGCCATCGGCAGGTAGCCGGCCGTCAGCCCCTTCGCGAGGCAGAGGAAGTCGGGCGACACCTCTTCCTGCTCGCACGCAAACATCGTGCCCGTGCGGCCGAAGCCGACGGCCACCTCGTCGAGGATCAGGAGTCCATCGTGCCTGCGGCAGATGTCGGCCACGCCGCGGAGAAACCCGGGCGGATGCACGTAGATGCCCGCCGCCGCCTGCACGAGCGGCTCCATGATCAGCGCGGCGACCGTGCCGGCGTGTTCCGTGAACACCCGTTCGACGGTCGCGAGCGATTCGGCGAGCGATGGCGCGGGGTTCCCGGTCGCCGGGCAGGGGCCGCCGGGCGACGGCACGCGGATCGCCTCGAAGGTGAGCGGCGCGAACATCGCGGTGAAGCGATCGACGCCGCCGACGCCGATCGCGCCGAGGGTGTCGCCATGGTAGGCCTCGCCGATCGCGATGAACCGGGTCCGAGCGGGCTGTGGCGGCGCTGTCTGCGTCCAGTATTGGAATGCCATCTTGAGCGCCGTCTCGATGGCGCTCGACCCGTCGCCGGAGAAGAACACCTTTTCGAGTCCCGGCGGTGACAGTTCGACGAGCCGGCGCGCAAACTCGACCGTGGTGGGGTTCGAAAGGCCGAGATTCGTGGTGTGGGCCACCCTGCCCGCCTGCTCGACGAGCGCCTTGTCGAGCCGGGGGTGCCGGTGGCCGTGCACGTTGCACCACATGCTCGCCGAGCCGTCGAGGTAGCGGCGGCCGTCGGTATCGATGAGCCACGACCCCTCGCCCCGCTCGATCAGGAGCGGCTCGTATTCCTGCATCTGCGTGAACGCGTGCCAGACATGCTCGCGATCCCAGGTGCGGAGCAACGCGGCTGCGGGCCGAGTCTCGCGAGTTTCGTGCCGGGGGAGGGCCGGCGGCACCGTCGATGGTCGGAGTGCGGAGGGGGTCGTGGGCATGCGGCCAGTCTACCGGGGGTCCGCGTCTGCGCGGCGGGCGGGGAAAGGGCAGACTGCGGGATCCGCGAGCCGTGCGGCCGCCGCCTCGTCGCCCCGCCCCGGCGGCCGCTTCACATGCCGCGGATCAGGTCGAGGCACATCTGCCGGAACTTGCCCGGGTTGACGTTGGGGTTTTTCTTGCGGGCCTGGCCGATCAGGCCGGCCGCGGCCTGCTCCTTGCCCCCCTGCACGTCGGCCACGATCTTCGGGTTGGCCGCCAGCAGTTCCTTGCAGAGTGCGACGAGATCGTCGTCGCTCACCGCGGCGATGCCCATCGATGCCACCACGTCGGCCACCGTGCGGCCCGAGGAGAGCACCTCGGCGAAGATCTCCCGGCCACGACTGGTGTCGAAGTCGCCCTTGGTGACGCGGCCGATGATGTCGGCGACGGCCTCCGGGCGGACCGGAAATTCCGCGATCGTGCCGCCACGCTCGTTGAGCGTTCGCAACACGTCCTGCTGCATCCAGTTGCTCGCCACCTTGCCCTCGCCCACCCGCGTCGCGAGGTCCTCGAAGTAGTCGACGAGATCGCGGCCCTGATTGACGAGCACGTCGGCGTCGTAGGGCGGGATCCGCCACTTCTCCGCGAGGGCCTTGCGGAGCACCGTCGGCGGATCGCCCATCGCGCCGCGGGCGGCGGCGATGTCGGCCTCCGACACCGTCACCGGCACGAGATCGGGCTCCGGGAAGTAGCGATAGTCGCTCGACTCCTCCTTGTGCCGCTGCGCCCGCGTGACGCCGGCGGCATCGTCCCAGCCGCGGGTCTGCTTCGGGGTCCGGCCCATTTCGGCCTTCGTGAACTGCCACTCCTCCCATTGCCGTGCGGCCTCGTAGACGAGGGCCCGCTCGACGGAGCGGAAGGAGTTCATGTTCTTGATTTCGACGATCGGCGTCTTGGCGATCCGGCCGTCGGCCCCGCCCTCTCCGGCCAGCGGGATGTGCAGGTTGACGTTGGCATCGACGCGGAGGCTCCCCTCCTGCAAGTTGCAGTCGCTGACGCCGAGGTAGACGAGCAGGAGCTTGAGTTCGTTGAGCCAGCCGCGGGCCTCCTGCGGCGAACGCAGGTCGGGCTGGGTCACGATCTCGCAGAGCGGCGTGCCGGCGCGGTTCAGGTCGATGCGGGTGTCGGCGGTGCCGGCCGCCTCGTCGTGCATGCTCTTGCCCGCATCCTCCTCGAGGTGCACGCGGATGATCCTGACGTCGCGCGAGAAGGCACCCTTCGGGTCGACCACCTCCAGCCGGCCGTCCGACGAGAACGGCAGGTCGTACTGGCTGATCTGCGAGCCCTTGGGCAGGGCGGGATAGAAGTAGTTTTTGCGGTCCCACTTCGTGAAGGGCGCGATGGTGCAGTCGAGGGCGAGCGCCGCCCGCACCGCGAGGTCGAAGGCCCGGCGGTTCATCACCGGCAGCGAACCGGGCAGGCCGAGGCAGGTCGGGCAGACCTGGGTGTTGGGTGCCGCGCCGAAGGTGGTCGAGCAGCCGCAGAAGAGCTTCGTCTTCGTCTGGAGTTGGACGTGAACCTCGAGACCGATGACGGTCGTGAACGGCTCGACGGCGGTTGGCGATGTGGTCATGGCGGCGTCAGGCGGGCAACTTCGGGCGGCGGCGATGCCAATCGGTGAGCTGCTGGTAGCGGTCGGCGGCCCTCAGCAGCAACGGCTCCGACAGGGCCGGGCCCTGGAGTTGGAAGCCGATCGGGAGGCCCCCCTTGGTGAAGCCGCAGGGAAACGAGATGCCGCCGATGCCGGCGAGGTTCGTGCCCACCGTGTACATGTCGACGAGATACATCGCGAGCGGGTCGCTCGTCTTCTCGCCGAGCGGGAAGGCGGCCGTCGGCGACACCGGTCCGCCGATCAGATCGACCGACTCAAAGGCGTCGAGGTAGTCCTGCCGGATCAGCCGGCGCACCCGCAGGGCCTTGGCGTAGTAGGCGTCGTAGTAGCCCGACGAGAGGGCGTAGGTGCCGAGCATGATCCGCCGCTTCACCTCGGGGCCGAAGCCCTCGGCGCGGCTGCGGCAATACATCTCCACGAGCGGCGACTCGAACTCCCCGCCCGGCTCGGCCCGGTGGCCCTTCCCGGGCTCGGCCCGGTGGCCATAGTGGGCTCCGTCATACCGCGCGAGATTGCTCGACGCCTCGCAAGGCGCCACGAGGTAATACGTCGTGATCCCATACTTCGCGTGGGGGAGTTCGACGTCGTGGATCGTCGCGCCCGCCGCCTTGAACGCCGCGAAGGCCTCCTCGACGCCGCGGGCCACCTCGGGATCGAGGCCGGGGCCGAAGTGTTCGGCGACCCGCCCGATCCGCAGGCCCGTCAGCGGCTGTTCGAGCATCGAGGTGTAGCGCGGCACCTCATCGGCGAGCGACGTCGCGTCGCCGCGGTCGTGCCCGGCGATGGTCTCCATCACCAGCGCGGCATCGGCGGCCGAGCGGGTCATGGGGCCGATCTGGTCGAGGCTCGACGCGAAGGCGACGAGCCCGCGGCGACTGATCCGACCGTAGGTGGGCTTGAGGCCGGTGATCCCGCAGAGTCCGGCCGGCTGACGGATCGAGCCGCCCGTGTCGGAGCCGATCGCGACGGGAGCCATGTCGGCGGCCACGCAGGCGGCCGAGCCGCCGCTGGAGCCACCGGGAGCCCGCGTGAAATCCCACGGGTTGTTGACCGGGCCGAAGGCGGAGTTTTCGTTGGAACCGCCCATCGCAAACTCGTCCATGTTCGTCTTGCCGACGATCACGGCGTCGGCCTGCCGCAGCCGCGACACCACGTCGGCGTCGTACGGGGGACGAAAGCCGGCGAGCATCCTGGAGGCGCACGTCGTCGGCTGATCGGCCGTGCAGAGCGCGTCTTTCACGGCGATGGGCAGCCCGGCGAGCGGCCCGATCGGCTTGCCGGCCTTCCGCCGGGCGTCGATGTCGGCCGCCCGCGACAGCGCTCCCTCCCGATCGACGTTGAGAAACGCGTTGATCGGGCCGTTGAGCCTTCCGATCCGGTCGAGAAATTTCTCGGCCACCTGCACCGCGGTGATGTCGCCCTGCCGAATGGCGGTGACGAGGTCGATGGCGGAGAGTTCGAGAGGCTGCATGACCGGAGGGGTGGACGCGGCAGGATCGCCGCGGGTGAGGATCGTTCAGGCGGCTCCCGCATCACCGAGCACGGCCGGCACCAGGAAGCACGAGCCATCGTGCCGCGGTGATGACTGGAGGGCTTCGGCCGTCGTCAGGGAAGGAGCCGGCACATCGTCGCGGAAGACGTTTTGGGTGTCGAGCGGGTGGGCCAGCGGCGCGACGGCCGTTGTGTCCAGTTCCTCGAGTTGCGACACGAAGCCCACGATCTTCGTGAGCTCGCCGGTCATCCGGTCGAGGTCGTCGCTGGAAAGCGCGAGGCGGGCGAGCAATCCCACCTTTGCGACGTCCTGTCGGGAGAGTGCCATGGGCTTCAGTCCGCGGCGGCGGCCGATCGTCAGGGACGGGCGCGCGGGCCGGACGGCACGGTTTCCTCGGTCGACTGCTTCGCCTTCTCGACCTTGGGAAGGCGGAAGGGCTGCTGCCGCACGAGCTTGGTGACGGCCCCGCTCTTGATGCACTGCGTGCAGACGAGCACGGTCGTGCTGGTGCCGCGGCCGACGGTCACGCGGAGCCGCTGCAGGTTCGGCTTGAACTTCCGACGGGTGATCCCGGTGACCTTGGTGCCGACGCCACCGAGGTACTTGGCCTTGCCTCGGATCGTCACCTGGTTGCCGACCGAAAAGCCCTTGCTGCAAACCTGACAGGATCGTGCCACGGGAAACTCGCAAATTACGGGGAAAGTTGTGTCCTGTATGGTACCGGGCGGCCTGTTTCCCGCAAGCCCAAGCGGCCGCGGGCGGTCGAAGGCCTACAATCCCGCCGTCATGCCCGTCTTCGACTACTCATTCGTCGTCGCCGCCCCGCTCGCCGCGGTCAGGGACTTCCACCACGACACCTCGGCATTGAAGCGGCTCACGCCCCCGCCCACGGTGGTGCAGCTGCACGCGATCGAACCTCTCGCCGAGGGCTCGGTGTCCACGTTCACGCTCTGGGTGGGGCCGCTGCCGCTCCGCTGGAAGGCGGTTCACCGAAACGTCACCGACCGTGGCTTCACCGACATTCAAGCCTCGGGGCCGGCCGCCAAGTGGGAACACACCCACTCGTTCGTGCCGCTGGCCGACGGCCGCACGGAGATCCGCGAACACATCGAGTTCGAGCACAAGCGGGGCCCGTGGGGGCTCGTCACCCGGGTGCTCTTCTCGCGGCCCAACCTGCTCCTGATGTTCGCCTACAGGGCGTTCATCACCCGCCGCTGTCTCGCCCGCGGAGCCGCCGCATCCGGCGGCGGCTGAGACCCATCCCAGCTTCGGGAGGGGCGGTCAGCCGGCAGCGAGCAACCGCAGCACGCCGGCGTGGACGTGGCCGTTGGTCGCCACGCCGTCTCCCGAATCGATGCTGTCGCGTCCCTGCCAGTCGGTGAACCGGCCCCCTGCCTCGGTCACGACCACATCCACGGCGGCCGCGTCCCAGGCGTTGAGGAGCGGATCGACCATCACGTCGCCCCGTCCGGTGGCCACGAGCAAATAGCCGTAGCCGTCGCCCCAGGTGCGGACGACGCCGCAGGCATCCTCGAGCCGTTGCCGCGCGGCCATGCCCTCCGGGCGGCCACCGCTCCAGCGGGAAAACGACGTGAAGTCGCTCGAACAGAGCAGCGACTCGCGGAGCGTGGTCCGCGAGGAGACCCGTGCGGCGACGGGGGCTGAGCCGCCCCGTGTGTGCCAGGCGCCGCCCCCCCGGGCCGCGTGCACCATCTCGTCGAGCGCCGGGATCGCGATCACACCGATGATCCCACGCCCCTCGTGGCGGCAGCCGACGAGCGTCGCATAGAGCGGCACGCCGCGGATGAACGACTTCGTGCCGTCGATCGGATCGACGATCCACTCGTAGCCCGAACTGCCCGCGGTGGCGCCGGTTTCCTCGCCGAGGAAGGCGTCGTCGGGAAAGCCGTGGAGCAGCTCCCTCCGCAGGATCGCCTCGGCCGCCCGGTCGGCCTGCGTGACGGGCGATTGATCCGCCTTCGTATCGACCACGAGTGCGGCCTCGCCAAACCAGCGCAGCGTCTCCGCGCCGGCGAGCCGGGCGGCGGCGATCGCGGTCGCGAGGCGGGCGGCGACGGCGGGAGCGGTCATGGCGTTGGCGATCCCTGGCCGGGCGCGACGCCGGCGGGAGTGGAGGGGGAGAAGGAGCCGAGCAGGAGGATGCCGGCGCCGATCACCAGCCAGGAGTCGGCGAGGTTGAAGATGGGCCAGTCGATCACGCCGGGAAGCGTGAAGTGGATCCAGTCACGGACCGCGAGCACGTCGTCGCCGCGACGTTCGAGGGGGGCGTGCCACGTAAGCCCCGGCACGCCCAGCCGGTCGTAGAGGTTGCCGAGGATGCCGCCCACGATGAGCCCCAGCGACGTCAACAGCCAGGGATCACGGCGTGTCGTCGCCCGGCTGACCAGCACGAGGATGCCGGCGATCGCGGCCACCGACACGGCCGCAAAAAACAATCCCATCCCCTGCCCCATTCCGAAGAGCGCCCCTTCGTTGAGGTTGGTCTCGAGGACCAGGATCCCCGGCACGAGCACGATGGGTCGTGATTCCCCCGGCATGCCCAGTGCGCGGAAGATCCACTCCTTGCTGAGCAGATCGAAAGCGGTGGCCAGGGTCGTCACCGTCAAAAACAGCAGCCAACCGGTGCCCGACGATGCCGCCATGCTGTTTTCCCGCCTCTCCATGTCCGGATGTCGGGACCTCATCTTCGCCGGGTCCCTCACCGCCCGGGGCGGGGTGTGTGCGGGGTGTGTCAGCGGGGCTGGCGGGGCCGGCTGTTTTCCATCTTCTCGGCACAGCGGATGCACATCGCCGCGAAGGGGATCGCCTCCAGCCGCTTCTTCGCGATGACGCCGTCGCATTCCTCGCAGAGGCCGTACTTCCGCAGTTTGATCCGCTCGAGGGCATTCTCGACGAGCTCGAGGGTTCCCTCCTCGTTGGCCATCAGGCTGAGGGTGAATTCCTGTTCGTAGGCGTCGGATCCGATGTCGGCCATGTGGATCGGCATCCGCGACAGATCGCCGCTGCCCTCGGTTCCGCCATGACGCAGGGCCGCGTCGGCCATCGTCGAGACGTCGCCACGAAGCCGGGCCCGCATCGATTCGAGGGCGATCTTGAAGACCTTGAGTTCCGCCGCCTTCAGCATGGTGTTCACTCGTGTTCCGCCTCGGGAGGCCCGAGCGGCCTTGTCCGCCGGAACCCCGAGCCTCGCAAGAATAATGAGAGAAAACCCGACTGTCAAACTGACAGGCCGGCCCTCGGGCGGCCCGTGGTTTGCGAGTTCTGCGGCCCGCTTGCTGCCTGGGAAAGCATGACCTAGGTTTGAGGGAACCTGTGGCCGATACCGCAGGAAAACCCCGGTCGCCTCGGCCGCGCGTCCCGCGGTCGCAGGGTCCTTGGGGTGGTGGAGATTTTTGCCGTGGCTGTCGCCGCCCGCACCGACCTCGCCTTCCAGCAGTGCATCGACCCCGCCTGCCGGGCGACGTTTTCCGTTGACGAGGTCCTGACCGCCTGTCCCTCCTGCGGCAACCTGCTCGACGTGGAGTACGACTGGGATCGGCTCCGGCCGCCGACGTCGTTCGAGGTCTTCGAACGGAAGTGGATGCGTCGAAGCGATCCGTTGGCCTTCAGCGGCGTGTGGCGGTTTCACGAGCTTCTCCCCTACGCTCCCCGCGAGAGCGTGGTCACGATCGGCGAGGGGCAGACGATGTGCCCCGTCTCCGACAGCGTCGGCTCGTTCGTGGGACTTCACCGCGGTCGCCTGCACCTGCAGTATGAAGGCCTCAATCCCTCCGGATCGTTCAAGGACAACGGAATGTCCGCGGCGTTCACCCACGCCCGGATGATCGGCGCCAAGCGGGCCGCCTGCGCCTCGACGGGCAACACCAGCGCGTCGCTGGCCGTCTACTGCGCCGTCACTCGCCTGATGCGGGGAATCATCTTCATCGGCTCGGGCAAGATCTCCTACGGAAAGCTCTCGCAGGCGCTCGACTACGGCGCGCTCACGATCCAGATCGCCGGTGACTTCGACGACGCGATGGCCCGCGTCAAGGAGGTGTCGGGCAAGCTGGGCATCTACCTCGTCAACAGCGTGAATCCCTTCCGGCTCGAGGGTCAGAAGACGATCATGTTTCGCGTGCTCGAATCGCTCGGCTGGGAGGTGCCCGACTGGATCGTGGTGCCCGGTGGCAACCTCGGCAACTCGAGCGCCTTCGGCAAGGCCTTCGCCGAACTCCGCAGGCTCGGCCTCATCGACCGCGTGCCGCGGTTGGCCGTGATCAACGCCGCCGGCGCCAACACGCTCCACGAGCTCTACACCCGCCGTGGCCTCCGCTGGGAGGGAGGCAGGGCCGACCTGTCACCCGCCTGCCACTACTACGACGAACTCGACCGCGACAAGAAGCGGGCCCATACGATCGCCAGTGCCATCGAGATCAACCGGCCCGTGAATCTCAACAAGTGCCTGCGGGCCCTCGAGGTCTGCGACGGCGTGGTCCGCGAGGTGAGCGAGCAGGAGATCCTCGACGCCAAGGCCCAGGTGGGGGCCGGCGGCCTCGGCTGCGAGCCGGCGAGCGCCGCCAGCGTGGCCGGCGTCAGGCAACTCGTCGCCGAGGGGGTGATCGGCCGCGATGAACGCGTCGTCTGCATCCTCACCGGCCACCAGCTCAAGGATCCGACCGCGACGGTTGCCTACCACACGACCGACCAGCAGCTTTTCAACGAGGTGCTCGGCAGCCGCGGTGTGAGCCGGGCGAGCTTCGCCAACCGGGCCGTCAGCGTGGGAAATCGTCTCGACGAGATCGTGCAGGCGATCGATCTCTATTCCTGACCCCTTGCCGCCCGTCGTTCCCTGACCTTGTCGCGGTTCGTTGCCGCTGGTGCCTTGATCGATCGATCTGCTTAAGGAGGAGCCCGTGGCCAGCAGTCCGCCTCGTCTCGTCGTTCATGGAGCCGCCGGCCGGATGGGGCAGCGGATCGTGGCCTGTGCCGCGTCCGACACGATTCCCTGGAAGCTCGTGGCGGCGATCGAGCGGCCGGGACATCCGCGGGCGGGCTTTGACGCCGGCGTGCTCGCGGGCATTCCGCCGGCCGACGTGCCGATCGCGGCGGGCTGGGAGTGTCCGGCCGACGTGGTGATCGACTTTTCGCTTCCCGAGGCGGTGGCCGGCATCGTCTCGACCTGCGTGGCGAAAAAGCTGCCGCTGGTCGTGGCCACGACGGGACTCGAGGAGGCGGAACGGCGGGCGATCGCGGAGGCGGCGAAGACGATTCCGATCCTCCAGTCGCCGAGCATGAGCCTCGCGGTGAATGTCGCCATGGACCTCGTGGCCCGGGCCGGAGCCCTGCTCTCCGGTGCCGGCTGCCGCACCGACGTCGAGATCATCGAGTGTCATCATCGGCACAAGGAGGATTCCCCCAGCGGCACGGCGCTGAAGTTCGGCTCGATCGTGCAGCAGGCGATGGGGCAGACGACGGCCGCCCATGGCCGCGAGGGCCGGCCCGGCGCGAGGCCGGCCGACGAGATCGGCTATCACGCCGTCCGTGCGGGCGACAATCCCGGCGAGCACACGATCCTCTTCGGAATGGACGGCGAATCCCTGTCGGTCAACGTCCGAGCGACGAACCGCGATTGTTACGCCCGGGGCGCCCTCGCCGCAGCCGCGTTTCTCGTCGGCAGGCCGGCGGGGCTCTATTCCATGCGCGACGTGCTCGGCATCGCCTGAGGCCCAGACGAAAGCCGCGGGGGAGCGGGGCCCTCCACCCCCCGGGCCGACGCGGGCGACGACTCAGTTCGACTTTTGCAGTTGTTGAGTGCCGGGCAGAGGCTATCCGTCGCGTAGGGCGGGGGTGCCCACGCCCCGTCGCCGGACGTTCGCGGATGCCATCGTGGCATCCGCCCTCTCGATGCCGGCTGCGCTCCCGGCATCCTGCCTTCGCTTGCCGCCAACGCCGGCTTCTGGGGCATGGGCACCCCCGCCCGTGACCGGATTCAGTCATGAAGCGGACTCGGAATGCCCCTCGTTTCGACTTTTGCAGTTTTTGACGGGTGATTGTCCGGCCGAAGCTGCCGTCCGAAAAGCGGCGAGCCTGGCTCCGGGGCCACAAAGCGCTTCTCTTCGTACCACCGGCTCTTGAGCGCCGCTTCATGGTCACTTGATGCGATGGAGCGTGGAAGTTGCCTTCCGTGACAGCACGCAGTGCCTCGGCTTCGAGGAACCGCAGGGCTGGAGCCGGAAGGCAGTCGAACGGACTGCCCCACTGGCCATGCTTCTCCGCGCGCTTGTCGTTCTCTGGTTCGCCAAGGACGGCCAGCGGCTCTGGCAGCCGCCGACTCACCGCGGGTATCCCAGCAAGCTGGCCCGACTACTCGAACACGCGGTTGCCCTGGCGGCGTGACGACGACGAATTCAGGACATGCCGTGCATGCTTCCTGGCCGAATCAGGGTGGCCCCGACCTACGCGACGGGCGACTTCTCATGCCTCCGAAAACTGCCAAAGCCGAACTCAGAGGCGAGCCCGTGTCATCGACGCGACGCTCGATGGGCAGCCCACACGTCGGGAGAAGTTCTCAGAAGACCGGCGGCGAGCGCGGTGAACCGGGCGGAGGAGCGGACCCGCGGGGGCGTCCAGTGGCACGACGGGCTTTTTGTCTCCGCATCGCGGTCTTCGCGGGCCGGTCGTCTGCCTTCAGGACGGCTTGTTCCTCAGTCGCCTGTCCGCCGGCGGGCGGGCCTGCCCCGCGCATCGTCCGTGACCGGCACAACCGTCGCGACCGGGGCGCGTCGCCGCGGAAAATCGCCGGCCGAAGCGTGACACACGGTGAAATGGCGGCAACTCATCTCCTGACAGCCGGGGCCAACGGAGGGCCCCGGAGACGAAGACCCTCTTGCCAGGAAAGAACAAAAACCATGGATCCCCAGATCATCAGCTGGATCGTGAGCCTCATCGCCGGCGGCGCCGGCGGCAACATCGTCGGCGCGCTGCTCAAGAACCGGAACCTCGGCCCGATGCTCAACACCGTGCTCGGCCTCGCGGGCGGCGGAATCGGCGGCAAGGTGCTGCCGATGCTGATCCCGGCCCTGACGCAGTTCACCGGTAGCGGCGACAACATGGTCGGCACGGGCGGGCTGTCGGCGATCGTGGGAGCGCTGCTGCCCCTGATCGTCAGCTTCCTCAAGAAGCCGGCCACCGCCGTCTGACGCGGCGGACCTGATCCCCGGGCAAGGGTGCCCGGGGATTGAAAGCCGATCGGCCGTGAGGCCGTGGGGGCGGTCGGGATGGGGCTGAGTCCATCGTCGGTCACCCCACGCCTCACGGCATTGGGCTCGTAGGCGGGCTGTGGTGCGTGCAAGCCGACCGGCCGTGCGGGGCGGGGCCCGCGTTGACGGGAGCCATGGAGTCGATCGGGCGGATCCGGGCGGCGAGCCACAGGCTCGCGAGGGTGGCCGCCGCGGCGAGCATGCCGACCGTGCCAAAGTGACGCAGCGGCTCGCCTGCGCCCCCCTCGACGATCATTCCGCCGAGCGTGGCCCCCAGGCCGCTGGCGACGTGCTGCACCGCCGAGTTGGCCGACATGAAGCTGCCGCGGCGGCGCGGCTCGATGCTCGACGTGATCAGCGACATCGCCGTCACCATCCGGCTGGCGTTGGTCGCCATCAGCACGGCCGCGACCGGGGCCGCGACGGCGATCCCCACCGCCGGGAGATGCGTGAGCACCAGCATCATCACCGCCGACAGCGGCACGACACAGACCAGCACCGGCCATGCGCCGAACCGGTCGACCAGCCGACCGACAAGCGGCGTGCTCACGAGCGTGAGCAGCCCGCCGGCGATGAACACCGCCGGCAACTGCGACTCGGCGACGCCCACGTTGGCCACGAAGGACGTGCTGATGAACGGAATCACGGCGAACGCGCCGACCATCAGCAGGGCGATCAGCGCGAACGCTCGGCGATGGGCGGGCACCGTGAGCGTCTCGAGCAGGCGGCCCAGGGGATGTCGCCGCGAGTCATCGAGGTGGGCGGCCAAGGGAGGCAGCGACCACGCCGCCAGCCCCACCAGCGGCAGTCCGAGCGCCGTGAGGGCGAAGAAGGGCGCCTGCCAGCCGAGCCGCGTGCCGAGGGCGATGCCCAGCGGCACTCCCGCCACCGAGGCGACCGCGAACGCCAGCATGAGTGTGGCCGTGGCGCGGCCACGCCGCTCGGTCGGAAACACGTCGGCCACGATCGCCAGGGCCAGTCCGCCCAACACGCCGCCGAAGCCGCCCGTCACGCAACGGGCCGCGAGCAGGAGCGGATAGGTGGTGGCCAGCCCGCAGGCCGCGGTGCCCGCGAGCAGGCCGACCGAGAACACGACGTAGGCCGATTTGCGCGGCACGCGGTCGAGCCAGCCCGCCGCCAGGAATCCGGCGAAGCCCGCCGCGAGCGTATAGGCCGACACGACCCAGCTGAATCTCCGGGCGTCGATGCCGAGGTCGGCGAGCAGCTGCGGACCCAGCGGCATCACGATCATGAAGTCGACGAGGCTGATGAACTGCAGTGCCGCCAGCGCGAACAGGATCACGCCCTCGCGGCCGGCCGTGCCGGCCGTGCGATCTCGAGGGGCGGACTGGGCGGGGGACGTTGCTGCCACGATCGTGCGGGATCTTCTCGGGGCATTCCGATGCTTGAGACAACGCCGTTCTCCGCACTATACATGGGACGACTGCCGCGTCGGCATCGCCCGACCCGAGCCATCGCCCCCGCAAGGACGTCTCTCCCATGCTGCATCACCTGTTGAAGCGGGTTCTGGAGATCGATCCTGCCCGTCCGATCCTCGAGTCCGACGGGGCGTGGACCACCGCGGCGGATCTCGAGCGGCTGGCCTCGCGGCTGGCCTCGGGTCTGGCGGCCATGGGCCTCGAGGGGGGAGATCGGGTCGCCCTCCTCCTGCCGAACTGCCTCGAGACGATCGTCTGCTACCTCGCCTGTTTCCGGATGAACCTGGTCGTCGTTCCGATCGACTACGAGTACCACCCGCTGCAGGTCGGCCACGCGCTCGGCCACAGCAGCGCGTCGATCCTGGTAGTCGATGACGAACGCATCCCCGGCCTCGAGGAGGCTGGGGTTCTCGGCACGGTGCCGCGGGTCGTCGTCGTGGGCGACGGCTGCGCCGCCGGCAGCCGACGGCCGTTCGCCACGCTGCTCGGCGCCGAGCGCGAACTGCCTGCCGAGGCCCCGCGCGACGACAGTCCTGCGGTGATGATCTACACCTCCGGGACAACATCCCGTCCCAAGGGAGTCGTCCTGACCCATGGGGCCCTGTCCACCGGCGTCCGCAAATACCTCGTCCGCGTCGCCCTCACGCCGGACGACGTGACGCTGATTGCGACGTCCGCTTCGCAGCCCCTCGCGCTCCGCTGCCAGATCATGCCCACGCTCTGGACCGGGGGACGGGTCAGCCTGTTGCGGAAGTTCACGGTCGAAAACTTCGTGGCCGCCCTGCGGCGGCAGCCCGCCAAGACGTTCCTCACGCTCACGCCCGGGAGCCTGGGGCGGTTGATGGCGAGCCCCGAGTTTCAGGCGTGTGACTTCAGCCACCTCCGCCTCTGCCTCGCCGGCGGCGACCGCGTGCCGACGAGGCTCCTCGAGGCCTTCGAGCGGCTGACGGGCGTGGCGGTCACGGAGCAGTGCGGCTCCACGGAGACCGGACCGTATGCCATGAATCCCCCGTTCGGCCGCAAGAAGCCGGGATCGGTCGGCCTGCCGGCGCACGGCGTCCACGTGGCGGTGGTGGACGAGCACGGCGCCGACGTGCCGACCGGGATGGTGGGGGACGTCCGGGTCAGCGGACCGGGGATCATGGACGGCTACTGGAACGAATCGGCGATGACGCGGAAGACCCTGCAGAAGGGCTGGGTCCTGACCGGGGATCTGGGCCGCTTCGATGAGGATGGCTACCTGTGGTTCGTGGGCCGGCGAAGGGACATCATCGTGCGCGACGGCCACAAGGTCGCGCCCCTCGCGGTGGAGGCGGCGCTCTCCGAGCATCCGGCGGTGCGGGAAGCCTGCGTCATCGGGGTGCCCGACGCCGCCGACGGCGAGGTGCCCCACGCCTACGTGATCCTCCAGCCGGGCGTCGCAGCCGGCCCGGAGGAGCTGCGGGCCTTCGTCGCCGGGCGGCTGGCGGAGTTCATGGTGCCCGCCGAGGTCCACGTGATCGCCGAGATGCCCTCCAAGGGGCCGGGGAAGGTTGACCGCGGGTTGTTGCGGATGCGGGCCATCAGTGCCGCCCTCGTCGAGCAGGTTCCCTTCTTCAAGAACGCCGACCACGGTTTTCTGCTTGACATCATCCCGCGGCTCGATGCGCGGGCGTTCGCACCGGGCGAGGTCGTGGTTCACGAGGGGGACGTTGGGGACGAGATGTATTTCCTGACGAGGGGGCAGGCGGAGGTCGTGCGCGGTGATCCGCCCGAGCGGCTCACGGTTCTGAGGCCGGGGTCGTTTTTCGGCGAGCTGGCCATCCTGAGGGATACCCCCAGGGCCGCCACGATCCGGGCCCTGACCGGCATCGAGGTCTATGCCCTCCGGCGGAACGCGGTGCTGCAACTCGCCCGGACGCATGCCGAGTTCAACCGCTACCTGCAGGCGGCCGCGATGCAGTATTCGGGGCTCGAAGGCGGGCACGACTGAGCCCTCGTGACCGCTCGCGTCCGCGCAATGCACAGCCGTGCGTCTTTGGGAGGGCTGGGAAAGAGCGTCGCGTCCGGGCCGCCCGCCCAACCAGAAAAATCATCAAGTTCCGCCATTGACGGTGGACGATATCTCCCAGGGTCGCTGGCCGCGGGGGAGCCGACGGCCACCTGGACCTGGGCCGGACCTGGGCCGGACCTGGGCCGGACCTGGGCCGGACCTGGGCCGGACCTGGGCCGGGCGCGGGCCGATCGGGCCCTCGACGCCAGCCCATCAGCGCCCCCGAGCGGCACGCATCAGCATGCTCAACAGCCCGGCGGAACAAGTCGCCTTCGCCCACTACCCGAAGACGGCGGGCTCCTCGCTGATCGCCTGGTTCCGCGACCGGTTCCCGGACGCCGCCTATTCGGATCCCGGCAGCTACCACACGCCCGTGCGGGAGTCGCTCGAGCAGCTCAATCTCGTGGCGGGCCGGTCGACGCGGCCCAAGGTCCTCCGCGAGTGCCTCCGATTCGCCAGGCAGCTTGCGCCCCGCGTCATGACCCGCCTGGAGCGGTGCGACCTCAGGATCATCGGCGTGGTCCGTGAGCCCTTCGAGATGCTCGTCTCGCTCTATGAGTATTGGCGGCGGTACGACTTCGAGCAGGAGCCGGATGCGGACCTCATCCGCAGCGCCCGCACGGGCACATTCCGCGACTTCCTGCGGCTGGCCGTCTGTGATCGGCTGCTTTGCAACTACGACACCTACTTCGACGTCGGAGGCGTCGCCTGGCCCACGACCAGGCTGATCGATTTCAGGTCGCTCGAGCCGGGCCTGGCCGCGGTCTGCCGGGAGTTCGGCATCGAGCCTCCGGTGAGGCTCGGGCGGCACAACGCCGCCCCGGGCGACCAACGGGACCTCGGCCCCTATTTTGCCGAAGCGGGCGGCCTCATGTTCGAGGTGCGGAATCATTTCCGCTGGTATTACGACGAGGCCGACGCCGTGCTCGTGCGGGGCGACGGGCCCCGGCTGTCGCGGGCGGCGTGACCAGCGTGACCAGCGTGACCATCGGGCCAGCGTGATCAGCCGGGGGGCCGGAGCCTGCCGAAGTCTCTTTGGCCGACCCCTCGTTGAGCATCGCACGCGCGGGCATGCTGCCCGACACGGGCGTCCGGCGGCAGGGCATGGACAGCCCCGAGCCTGCGGCACGAGCGACGCCGCTGCCATCGCTCACGCGACCGGGCCTTCAGGCTGAAACGCGGCGTACCACCGGCGACGTACCACCGGCGATTTGCACACGGCTGGTCCCCGTGTCACGCTCCGTCACCTCCCCGGAGCCTTCCCGATGCATCGCGTCACCCGTCTTGCCCGCCCCGAACGCCTCGAGACCCGCCGAGCGCTGGTCGCCAACATCTTCACCGTGAGCACGCTCGCCGACTCCGGCGCGGGCTCGCTGCGGCAGGCGATCCTCGACGCCAACGCCGCCCGCGGCTACGACGCCATCGAGTTCAGCGTGGCAGGAGTGATCCGCGTCGGTGCCTCGCCGCTGCCGGCGGTGACCGACGGCACGATCTTCAACGGCGCGACGGCTCCGGGCTACGCCGGCAAGCCGGTCGTCCGTGTCGACTTCCAGAACACCCGCGGTCTCACGCTCGCCGCCGGCTCGCTGGGCACGCATGTCTCCGGGCTTTCGCTGGTCGACGCGGCCGGTGCCGGCGTCACGGTCGGCGACAGTTTCACGGAGTTCACCGGCACGTGCGTTGGGGTGTGGGGTGACGGAGTCACCGTGGAGCCCAATCGCGGCGACGGCATCCTGATCGAGGACGGCGTCGTCTCCACCCGGATCGGGTCGAGTGTCGGCAACTCGTTCATCGTCTCGAACGTGATCAGCGGCAACCTCGGCAACGGGATCACGATCGTGGGCGACACGAGCGTGGTGGCCGGGAATCACATCGGCACCGACATCACCGGCCGGATTCCTCTGGCCAACCGGGGCCATGGCATCTGGATCACCGCGGGCGCCGTGGGCAACCTGATCGGCGGCGTGGCCACCGGCGGCAACGATCCCACCGAGGGCGTGTTCGCGAGGCCGCCGCAGGGCAACCTGATCTCCGCAAACCGTGGCAGCGGCGTGCGGATCGACGGGGGCGCCACCGACAACACGCTCAGCGGCAACTTCATCGGCACGACGGCCTCCGGCAACGTGCCGCTCGGCAACTGGCAGGACGGCGTGGCGATCGTCGGGGCGAATGGCAACAAACTGCTCGGCACGACCGCCGTGCAGAATCCGTTCGTGTTCTACAACGTCGTCTCGGGCAACCGCGGCAACGGCCTGCGGATCACCGACTCCAACGACACGATCGTGCACGCCAGCTTCTTCGGCCTGGGGGCCAACAACGCCACGCGGGTGCCCAACGGAGGCGACGGCATGCTGGTGAGCGGATCCTCCCGGCGGATCGACGCCGGCGGCGAGATCCCGCTGGGCAACGTGATGAGCGGCAACAGCCGCTACGGCATCGAGGTCCGCGACACCGCCGGCGGCCTGCTCTCCTTCAACAACTTCGTGGGCCAGGCGGCCTTCGGCGGGGCGGCCGCGAACCTGGCGGGAGGCGTGCTCGTGACGTCGAGCAATCCCGGCTTCAACCTCGTCGACCCTTCCACCTGGAACCGGATCCGCACCTGCCTGATCGGCGGCAACGCCGGCAACGGCATCGAGTTCCTCGGCAACGCGCGCGGGGCGGAGGTGACCGACACCGCGGTGGGCACCACCTACGACATCGAGGGGCCGCTGCCGAACCTCGGCAACGGCATCGTGGTGGGGGGCAACGCCACGCAGATCGCGATCGGCGGCTTCCAGCCCTCGGTCGAGCAGGCCGACGGCGGCTTCAGCGTGCACGTGGGGGCCAACAAGGGCTTCGGGATCGTGTTCCAGGCCGCCGCGCACGACAACACCGTGTTCAACACGCGGGTGGGGCTCGGCGTGGGCACGACGATCGACACCGCCACGAAACTGCCGAACGCCGCGGGGGGCATCTTCGTGGGGCCGGGCACCTCCGGCATCACGCTCGGCGGCATTCCCGACATCACCAAGCCCCTCGTGCGGTATGCCAACGAGATCGTCGGCAACAAGGGCAACGGCCTGACGGTCGTGCAGTCACGCAATCTGGTGCTGCTCGGCGGCACGATCCTGGGCAATACGGGGTCCGGCGTGCTCTTGAACGGGGCGACCGGGGCCTCGATCGGGTCGAGTCAGGCCCGCAACACCATCGCCCTCAACCGGGCCTTCGGGCTGTTGGCGACCGGCGTGCTCTCGGGCACGACGGTGCGGGCATCGACGATCTCCGACAACGGATCGAGCGGCGTACGGCTCGTGGGGGCCCGTGGCATCACCGTGGGTGGTTCGGCACCGGAAGCGGTGAACGTCATCACGGGGAACAAGGCGTGGGGCATTTTCGCCTCCGGCTGGTGCCGCGGCTCGGTGCTCGCCGAAAACGTGCTGGGAAACAACGTTCCCGCCAACCTCAACACCCGCGGTGCGATCGGCCTCACCCGGCAGCCGCCGGTTCCCGGGTGATGCCCGGGGCGCGAGCTCCGCGTCATCGGCGGGCTCATGCTGACCGCCGACCACATTGACTCCCCGGCGTGACAGCGGCCCATGCCGCGGCTCATCCCGCCCGCAAAGCCATCCGGCCGAGGATCCCGCGGACCACGACCCTGAGCAGCGATCCGCTCGTGTAGTCGGCCGCCGCCACATAGTCCACGCGGTCCTCCGCGATCAGCCGTTCGAGCCTGCCCTGCGACTTTCGCTGCTCGAACAGCTCGGGGTCGAACACCGCCACCGCCTGCCCCCCCTTCTGCCGCACCATTTTCATCGAGGGAATGTCGGTGTCGCCGTCCCCCAGAAACACCATCCGCGAGAACGGGATCGGCCGGTCCCGCTTGGGCTGCCAGGCATTGATCGCCGAGTTGTCCCAGACGTTGTCGATGCCCTTGTTGATCCGAAAGAGAAACTGCGTCTTGTTGGTGTAGTTGATCGCGCTGGCCGGCCACTTCGCCCGGCCCGCCTCGTCGTAGGCGTAGGCCGACGCGAACACCTTGCGGAATCTCGGATAGATGCGGCAGCCCTCGATGATCTCGAGGATCCCCGATGAGATCACGTAGTGCTCGATCGCCAGCCCCTTCTCGCGGCCGTAGCCGTCGATTTCCCCGAACCACTCCTCCACGCCGGCGAACAGGGGCACGCACCGCCCGTGGGTCTGGAGCAGCTCGCGAGTGACGCCCACGCCCGCCCCCTTCGCCACCTCGAGCATGCGGTGCATGTAGGCGAGGATCTCGCAGCCGTCGGCCGCGCAGGCCTCCTCCCTCACATCGGCCCAGAAGGTCTCGGGCTCCTCGACGCCCAGCGCGGGGAGGAAGGTGTGCTCCGGCAGATTCCGCGGCGCGAGCGTGCCGTCGAAGTCGTAGACGATCGCAGTGCGAAGCGGCGCGGTCATGCGGTTCCTCCCTGATGCCAACTCTTCCGGAGGAGTATCCCAGCCGCCCCCCCGGCCCGAAAAGCCCCGTGGGCAAACGGATTCACCGTGGCGCCCGAAACGAGGGGAGCCGCTCGCGAATGGCGCTGGTTCGGTGCGAATCCAGGCCCGTGCGGGAACGCGGCACGGCGAAAACGTGAACCGACCGTGGGTCGTTTGCGTGCAGCGGACTTTGCGAGTTGCTATCCTCTCCACGGTCCTTATCGAGAGTGATTTTCCCCGAGATGGAGGCCTCGCCCATGACTTTCCCGGTGCTTGCCATGACCGCCGCGACCCTGCTGGCGACTGCCTACGGATTCCACGCCCGGGCGGAGGATGCGGGCCGGAACAGCCCCCAGAAAAACCTGATCCTGCCGGGCGAGGTTTTCGAGGTGGAGGGCCGCACGGCGTTTCTCATGACACCCGCCGCCCCCTCGGCGGCCGAAACGCCCAAGCCTTGGATTTTGTATGCCCCCACGCTTCCGGACTACCCGGACGCGGCGGAAAAGTGGATGCACGAGCAGTTCTTGGCCGCGGGAGTGGCCGTGGCGGGTGTCGACACGGGTGAATCCTGCGGCAGTCCTGAGGCCGTGAAGGCGGCCGAAGCTCTCCACGCCGAGATGGTGCGGCGGGGCTATTCGTCGAAGCCCGCGGTCCTCGGCCGCAGCCGCGGTGGGCTTTGGGCGAGCGCCTGGGCGATCGCGCATCCCGAACTCACGGCGGGCGTCGGCGGCATCTATCCCGTCTACGACTGGCGGACGTATCCGGGCGTCGCGCAGGCGGCACCTGCCTATGGTCTGTCGCCCGAGCAACTCGAGGCCCAGGCCGCGGCGCTCTGTCCGATCGAGCGGATCGATGTCGCGGCGCGGGGGGGCGTGCCCTTCTGCATCATCCATGGTGAAGACGACAAGGTCGTGCCGCTCGGCCCCAACTCGGCCGAACTCAAGAAACGCTACGAGGCGGCGGGGCGGGGCGAGTTGGTGACGTTGATCGTCGTCCCGGGCCAAGGTCATTCCTTCTGGGAGGGGTTCTTCCACAGCCAGCCGCTCGTCGACTTCCTCATCGAGCGGGCCAGGCAAAAGTGACGCGAGGCCCTGCGGGCAGCGGGCCCCGTGCGGCGACGGCTCAGCCGGCTCCCAGTTGAGCCTCGCGGGCCACGGGTTGATTGCCCGCGGATTGGGGATTCTGGTGGGTGACGCCGGCTGGTGATGGTTCGGGGCCACCCATGCCCCGTCGCCGGACGCTCACTCCGCCCCTCCTGGGCTCCGTTCGCTCGATGCCGGCTGCGCTTCGGCATCCATGCCTGCGCTGGCCGGCAACGCCGGCTCGCGGGGCACGGGTAGCCCCTCACGGTCTCCTTGTTCGCCGAGAAGAACGACGCCGCATGATTCCCTCCCGCTCCCATTCAGGGAGCCGCTCGGCGAGCCAGCGGTGATGAATCAGGCTCATGGGCTTGCAGAAGAGGGGCTCGAGAGGGTTTGGGCGAAGATGCTTTTGGGTCGACCGGAACATACCCGGGCAGCATCCGCGCGGGCGGTCGGTCACGGGCCTGCAAGCGAATCATCAGGAATCGTCGGGAGCCGGAGGCTGGGGTGGCTCGAGGCCGGACCTCGCGGTCACGGTCGCATATTTTGTGAACAGGGCTCCCAGGCGGCTGCGGTCGAACGGCTTGACCACGAAATCGACCGCGCCCAGCTCGATGCACTCCATGAGCTTCGCCCGCTGATCGACGGCGCTCACCATCACCACCCGCGCCCGCGGGTCGGCGGCCATGATCGTCCGCAGCGTCTCCACGCCATCGACGTGCGGCATCACGATGTCGAGCGTCACGAGGTCCGGTCGCAGTTCGCGGTATCGATCGATGCCCTGACCGCCATCGTCCGCCTCGCCCACCACCTCCCAGCCCGACTCGCGGGCGATGGCCGCGATCCGCATCCGCATGATCAAGGCGTCGTCCACGATCAACAGTCGCGGTCGCGCGGCCGGTTCCGGGGCTTCGCTCATCGGTTTCTCCTCATTGTCACTCACAGTGTCTCGACCCCGTGTCCGACAGTCTCCACCGTCAGCAGTCCGCTGGCGATGTCGAGCGTCACCCGCCGGCCGCAGTCGCCGCCGCAGGCGCGGGCCGTGACCGGGATCCCCGCCGCCGCCAGGATCCGCTCGACCGCCGCCACGTTCTGGTCGCCGATCGGCGTGCCCGAACCGAACGCGAACATCCGCGCACCGCCGGCGAGCTTGGCCGTGCACGATGGCGGCCCGCCCGCCGCTTCCTCCAACAGCCGGAGCATCTCCGCGATCGCCGTGTCGGCGTATTTGCCCGGGGGGGACGTGCGGCCGTTCGCCGCGGGCAGCATCACGTGTGCCAGCGCGGCGAGGCGCCTGCGGCGATCCTGGATCGCCACGGCCACGCACGATCCGACGAACGTCCGCAGCACCCCGGTGTCGCGGACGAGGCCGATCGCGCCGATCGCCAGCGCATCGGCATGAAAGCTCGCGGCGCGATCCGGGGGCGTGATCAAGGCAATCAACCCCCGCTGCCGGAGACGACCACGCCGAGCCCGGCGGCGTCGGGCACGAACACGAGCCCGCACTTCACCGGCATCCCGGCGATGCGAAACTCCGTCGCCGCCAGCACCACGGCATCGGCCGCCGGCACCTGCCCCAGCACCGCGGCCTCCATCACGGCGGCCGGAAAGTCGCGGACGAACCACGGCGGCGACGGCAGGATTCCCGCACTCCCCCCCTGCCCCAGTCCGGCGGCGATCGCGTTGAGGTAGCCGCAGCCGACGATGTTGGCGGTCTCCACGACGGCCGATCGCTCCAGGTCGCCCCAGCCGGCGGCCGTGCCCGGGTCGCGCTCCAGGACGAGGTCGGCGAGCGTGAGACCCGCGGCGTCGTCGCAGGCGAGCAGGAGCACGCCGCTCACACCGCCCGAGACCTGCATCGCGCACACGGCCACGGGACTGTCGTCGTCGCCGAGGAGCGTGGTCGCCTCGGCGAGCGACACCGCCGTCAGCCGATCCACCACGACGCTCGCGGGACGGCCGAGCCAGACGGAGAGCGCCTGGGAGGCCCGTGCGGCCCCGGCATGGAAGACGGCGGCGTGTTCATCGCCCGGAATGATCATGACGCGTGCTCCGTGGATCGTGGCCGCAGGGCCATGTCGATCATCGCCGGGGCGTCGATGAGCAGACACACTTCGCCGTCGCCGAGCACGCTTGCGCCGCCGAGGCCACGGATGCGGTGGAAGTTGTCGTCGAGGGGCTTGATCACGAGATCGCGGGTGCCGAGGAGTGTCGGCACCCCGATCACCGCCGTCCGACCGGCGGCCCGGATCACGAGCGCGGCCGCCCGCGGCTCATCGACGGACGGCCCGGCGGCGGGCGGCCCGCCCGGCCATGCGAACACGTCGCGCATCTCCACCAGGGGCAGAAACTCTCCCCGGATGTCGCAGACCCGCCGCCCGGCGATGGCGAGGACCGCCGCCTCGGGCACCGTGACGATCTCGAGCAAATGCTCCACGGGAATCGCGAATGCGGTGCCGCCGAACCGAAACAGCATGCACCGCGAGATGGCCAGCGTGAGCGGCAGCCGGAGCGTGAAGGTGGTGCCGACGCCGGGCGTGGAATCGACGTCGACCGACCCGTTCAGCGACGCGATCTTCGTCCGCACGATGTCCATGCCGACGCCG
>SXWC01000151.1 GCA_005789975.1 Planctomycetaceae bacterium | reverse complement strand
CGGAGTTGTAGATGCCCGGCGTGAGCACGACGACCGTGGGGTCACGGGCCTGCGGCGGCGCGATGTATTCGAGCATCGCCAGCAGTTTCTCGGGGTAGTCTTCCACCGGGCTGATCCGCTGGCCCGCGAAGAGCTGCGGAAACGTCCGCTTCATCACCTCGCGATTCTCGAGCACGTACGCCACGCCCGACGGGGTGCGGAGATTGTCCGCGAGGACGTACATCACGCCGTCGCCGCCGCGGACGAGATCGGTGCCGGTGATGTGGCACCACACGCCGCGGGGCGGCTTGAGCCCCGCACAGGGACCGCGGAAACACTTGCCCGAGTCGACGAGCCAGTCGGGCACCACGCCGTCGGTGACGATCCGCCGCTCGTTGTAGATGTCGTCGATGAAGAGGTTGAGCGCGTGGATCCGCTGCTTGAGCCCCCGCTCGATGCCGGCCCACTCCCCCGCCTCGATCACCCGTGGCACGATGTCGAAGGGCCAGATCTTCTCCGTCCCGGCCTCGTGGCCGTAGACGTTGAAGGTGATGCCCATCGTGAGAAGCGTCTTGTCGGCGGCCCGCTGCCGTTCGGCGAGTTCGCCATCAAAGGCTTCGGCGAGTCGGCTGACGAGCAGTTCGGCGCCGGGCCGGGGACGCAGCGACGCGTCGAAGAGCTCGTCGTGGAAGCCCTCTGTCTGGTACGCCTGCAGGTCCATGGCGGCCGTCGTGGGAAGGGGGAGCGGGCAGATCCCGTGGCGGTCGGCCGCCTCGCACGAACACCACGGAGCCGACGAGAACATACCCGACCGTGACCCCGGCTCCAAACGTCGTCCCCGGCGGACCCGACTGCGGAAGTTCCGGAGGGCAGTCAGCGCGAACGCGTGGTGATCGCGGCGAGCGTCACTCCAAGCTCGCCGGAATGCACCGGCATCGGCACGATCCGCCGCCGGTCGTCCGCCCTCGCCCGCCCCGCCATGGCCGCCTGTTTCTCACCGACGAGCAGGATCGCGGGCACATCGGCGTAGGAGGGATCGGCCGAGAGCTGGTTGAAGGCCTCGACCGCGGCCTCGCGGAGGGTGCGGGTGCTGAGCACGAGAAAGTCGGCGGGGAGCGGCTGGTTCGAGAACCTCGCCAGGGCCCGCTGTGGATTCTCCGTGACCAGGACCCGGTAGCCGAGTTTCGAGAAGTATGCCCGCATCGCCTGCTGCGCGGTTTCATCCGACTCGACGAGCATCAGGCTCCCCTTGCAGGTCGCCGCCGGACCGCCCTCCCCCCCCTTCGCCGCCGCGTGGTCGGCCGCGGGAGCCGACGCATCCGCGTTGCCACCGGCCCGGCGATTCATCGCGGCCTCGAGAGCCCGCCGCACGTCGGTCGCCGTCTGCCAGCGTTCGACCGGATCGAGCTGCATCATCCGCGTCACGATCTCGATCACGTCCCGCGGCAGGTCGGGCGCCCGCACACGCAGCGGCACCACCTCCGTGAACCGCCGCGGATCGGCCCGCACCTTGCGGTCGCGCGACTCGGTGAGCGGCGCCTCGCCGGCGAGGGCCAGGTAGGCGACGGTGCCGAGGAAGTAGATGTCGCTGCGAATCGCGTCGTCACGGACGCCGGTGGTCTTCTCCAGCGCCGCGTAGTCGACCGTCCGCGGCTTCTCGACCCGGCCGAGCGACTTGTCGCCCGTCTCGTCGACTCCGGCGAGGCCGAAGTCGACGAGTTTGGCCTGGCCCGTCGCCGACACGATGACGTTGGACGCCTTGAGATCACGATGCGTGACGCCACGTCGATGGGCGTATTCCAGACCGCTCACCATCTGATGGACCAGGTCGAGCGCCCGCGGCACGTCCACCGCGCCACGGATCTTGACCAGCTCGCGGAGCGTCTGCCCCTCGATGAACTCCATCGTGAGATAGCTCGCGCCGTGTTCCTGCCCGACATCCTCGATGGCGACGATGTTGGCATGACGGAGCAACAGCCCCATCTCCCCCTCATGCCGGAAGGCGAGGCACTTCTCGGGGTCGTTGGCAAACCGGTTGCGAAGCACCTTCACCGCGAGGACCGAACCGTTGTCGCGATGGATCGCCCGGTACACCCGCGCGAACGAGCCGGCGCCGATCTGGTAGAGCACCTTCGCGATGCCGAAGTAATAGCCCGACTGGTCGCCCCGCAGGAGCCGCTCCAGCTGGAAGCCGGTGATCAGTTCGCGACGCACGAGCGTCTGGCCGAACTCCTCCACGGAGAGCTCCTGGCCGTGAAACTCGGCGAACGTCTTGTGAAGCGTCGCCGCCGGCGCGAGGTCGAGCGTGACGGCAAGATTCAACAAGCTTTCCGCCGTGGACGGCTTCATGATCCGGATCCCCCAAACCCGCGGGCACCTTTGGTTGCGCTGACTGAATCCAGCCACCAGACTACGAATTTTCAGGCGTTGCGAAGCCCCCCCTCCATTTCCCCCAACTCGCCCCAAGCCCCCGCCGCGGAGACAGCTGGCCATGACGCACGGCCGTGGCGGCTCCGGGATCCCCCGCTGCCCGCGGGGGATCCCGGCGTTGGGCTTTCATGGGCGGGTCGGCCGCGTGTAGAAGCCCCGTCCGACGATTCCCCTGGATTTTTCACCCCCGGCCCGACGCGCATGCCCCCCCGGTCTCTGTGCCCGTCGCGGTCGCGACCGCCCGCCAGGCGGAGCGGCGCCGCCGGGCGTGTCGCCGCCGCGATCGCCGGGCTGGTCGTCGCCTGGGCGACGGGGGCCGCGCCGGCGGGCGAAGTCGTGGACGCATTCGAGGGGCGGGCGACGACCTGGGCGGTGTCGCCACGCTCGGGCCGAGTGACGACGCACGAACGGTCTCACGAGTCGCCGCACCGCGGCAGCGGCTCCGAGCGAATCGTGGTCGAGTCGCAGGGTGCCGCCCCAATCCGCCTCGAGACGCCCCTCGGCCCCGCTGCGGTGATCGACGAGCTCCGGGCCACGCTCTGGGTTCGGGCGAGCAGCCCCGACGTCAGGCTCGCCGTGCGGGTGAGGTTTGGCGACTGGATCTCCAAGAAGACCGGCCAGCCCGTCGAGGTGCTCGTGCCGGGAACCGTGTCGCACGACATCGACCGCTGGGAGATGCTCGAAGTGGCGGCCATCCCGCATGGCATCGCCCGGCAACTTCCCGCGCTGCGGCTGGAACACGGCACCGGCTCGACCGCCGGCGCCACGGCGACGCAGCTCGTGGTCGAAGGGCCTCCGACCGCCGGACGACTCGCGATCGCCCTCGATGATCTGCATGTGACCGGTCTGCTCCCGGCGACCGAACGCGCCCTCGCGACACCGGGGGTGATTCACGATCCGGCGGTGCGCGCGGCGGCCGCCGAGGCCGCCACCGATCCGCCGGCCGGACTGGCCCGCGGCGTGATCGAGATCGACGGGTTGCCATTCTTTCCGCGGTCGATCGACTGGAGCGGCGAGCCGCTCACGGCCCTCGCCGCGCTGGGCTTCAACTGCGTCCGCTTTCTGGAGCCTGCCACCGGCGAACAACTGGCCGACGCACGGCGGGCGGGACTGTGGGTGATCTGCCCGCCGCCACCGATTCCCGATGTGGATCTTCGCGAGCCCGAGTCGCTGCCGGCCCTCCGCAACTGGGACCGCGTGCTGATGTGGGACCTCGGCAGCGGGCTGGCCGACACCGACGTCGAGGAACTCGCCGAAAGGGCCCGCCGCGTGCGGGCCTGCGACCTCCGCGCCGGCCGGCCGCTGATCGCCTCGGCCGACTCCGGGCTGCGGAGCATCTCCCGGCACGTCGATCTGCTCGTGGCCCGCAAGACGGTGCTCGGCACGAGCCTGGAACTCATCGACTACCTCACATGGCTGCGGGAGCGGCCGCGGCTCGCGCGGCCCGGCACCCCGATCCTGGCCACCATCGCCACGGAGATCGATCCCCGCGCGGCCCGGCAGGCGGCGGCCCTCGCCGGTGTCGGCGGCCGCGGGCTGGCCGTGGACGGCGAGAGCCTCGCGCTCGCCGCGTTTTCCGCGGTGGCGGCCGGCACCCGTGGCATCCTCTTCACGTCAACCCGGCGGCTCGACGGCGACGACCGGGAGGCGCGGGCCCGCGCGACGGCGGCGCGGGAAATGAACCTGCGGCTGCAGGTGCTCGAGCCATGGGGGGCCGCGGGCCGATTCGCCGCCCAGGCGCAGACCAGCAGCGGTGAGGTGCAGGCCTTCGTGATGGAGGCGGCACGGGCGCGGATGGTGGTGGCCTGGCGATGCGTCCAGGGCTCGCAGATCGTGGCCCGCCGCTACGCCGGCAGCGACATCCCGCCGAATGAATCGCCGCTCACGATCCTGGTGCCGGGCGTGCCTGAGGCGCATCAGGCCTGGGAAGTGTCGCCGGGCGGCCTCAAGCCCGTGCGGCAGCAGCGGGTGACCGGCGGCGTGTCGGTGACGCTCGACGACTTCATGACGCACGCGATCATCCTCTTCAGCGGTGAACCGGCCATCACGGGCCATGTCCAGGATCGCGTGCGGAGCATGGCGGCCGGCGAACTCTCGTCCGCCCGCGCGGTCGCCTCCACGGCGCTGGCGGGCGCCGGCGACCTGCTCGGCCGGCTGCCGCCGCAGGCGCTCAGCGGACCGCCACCGGTCAGCGCCGTGCCGATGCTCTCGGAGGCGGGCCGGCTCGCGGCCGAGGCCGAGGCGATCGCCGCCTCCGACCCGAGCACCGCCGTGGAATATCTCCGCCGGGCCGCGGCCATCGCCGGTCAGTTCGAGAGACGCGTCTGGGAGAATGGCGTGAAGGCGGAGGGATCGATGGTTGCCAGCCCGCTCACCGCGTCGGATACGGCGCTCGGCGAGGAGTGGCAGTTCGTGGCGGCCCGCGGGGCGACCGTGGCGGGTCCCGAACTGCTCAACGGCGGCGGGATGGAGCGGATCGAGGACCTTGCCGGCGGCGGCTGGCGGCACTTCGCCAAGACGCAGCCCGACATCCGCACGGGTGTTGAGATGTCGCAGACGAGGCCTGCTTCCGGCAGGGCATGCCTGCGGCTGATCGCACGGCCGATGAGCCGCGAGGAGACGCCCGTCGTCGTCGAGACGCCGCCGCTCTGGATCACCACGCCGCCGATCGTGGCGGCACCCGGAAAGCTCCTCGAGATCACGGCACAGGTTCGCGTGCCCGAGCCGCTGACCGGCAGCGTCGACGGCCTGTTCGTCTTCGACTCGCTGGGCGGGCCGGCGCTCGGCGAGCGAGTCGGGGTCGGCAAGGCGTGGCGGCGGCTCGTGCTGCATCGGATCGTGCCGCCGGAGTCGGTGGGCGAACCGATCGTCGTCACCTTCGCACTCACGGGCATGGGCGAGGCATGGATCGACGACGTCTCGATCCGCACGCTCGAACGCGCCGACCAGGCGGGCATGGCGGCGACGCTCGTCTCCACGCCCACGGCCCCCGGCGATCGCCGCGACTTCCCGAGCCCGAACGACCTGCTCACGGCACCGCCCGCGGGCCCACCCCAGCAGGCGCCGCCGCCTGCGGCGGCGCCGGCCGCGCCCGCATGGCCGGGCATGAATCTCGAGTGGCCCAAGCTGATGCCCTTCGGCCAGTCGCCCGACGCCCCGCCTCCGGGACCGGGCGGCGGCACGATCGATCCCTTCAAAAGGGCGCGGACGACTCCGCAGACGCCGTAGGGGTTCGGGGGGCGGCCCGCGGGCTCACCCCGGCATCACCTCGATGCCGTCGGTCGTTCCCGCGGTTGCGGTCGGGGCAGCGCCGCGGAGCATTGCCGGGTGGCCCGGGCCCGCGCGTCGAGATCGCGGATGCGCTGCGTGCAGACGTCGAAGATCTGCCGCTCGTCCATCGCGGCCACCTCCTCGGCGGTGAGGATCTCGCCGAACTCGACCCGAATCCGTCCGGTCCGGGGAAAGAGCCGCGTCCGCGGCCAGCATTCGTAGGCCCCCACGATCGCCACCGGAACCACGGGCACCCCGGCGCGCTTGGCCATCAGGCTGAAACCGCTCTTGAACTCCCCCAGCTGCCCGTCGAAGGTCCGCGCGCCCTCGGGAAAAATGATCACCGCCGCGCCCCCCCTGAGCCGCTCGATCACGACCTTCATCGCGGCGATCACCGAAGCGTTGCGGTCGATCGGCACGGCATCGAGCGCCGTGATCACCGCGCCGAACGGCTTGAAGGCATAGAGCGAACTCCGTGCCAGGCTCGAGAGGCGGCGGTCGGTCGCGAGGCCGAGCAGCAGTGGGTCGAGATGGCTCTGGTGGCTGGAGAGCACGACCAGGCCGCCCCGCGCGGGCAGCGGCTCGGCGAACCGCGAACGAAATCCCAGCAACGACACCCCGAACGTGCGACAGAGCACCCAGAGAACGGCGTAGAGGCACTTGCCGAAGCGGCTGTGCCCGCCTCCCGCCGGCACCGCGTTGGGGGGCGCGGGCTTCATGTCGCCCGCGGCGGCCGCCGCTCCTCGACGAGCCGCACGAGCCTCTCCACCACCTCGTCGGGCGCGAGCCCGTCGGTCTCGACGAGGACCGCGTCGTCGGCCGCGTGCATCGCGCCCACCGGTCGCACCCGGTCTCCCTCGTCGCGCCGGTTCTGTGCGGCGAGCACCGCGTCGAGCGACGTCGCCTCACCCCGCGAGGCCTCCTCGCGATGCCGACGGCGGGCCCGCTCCTCGGGCGTCGCGGTGAGAAACACCTTGAGCTCGGCCTGGGGAAACACGATCGATCCCTGGTCGCGGCCCTCGGTGACCACGTCGATGCCCGCGGCGAGCCGCCGTTGCAGCTGCTTCATGACGTCGCGCACCGGCGGGGCATCGGCCACCGGCCGCGTCGCGGTCGTCACCCGTTCGGTGCGGATCTCGGCGGAGACGTCACGGTCGTCCACGAAGACGTGTCCGTCACGAAACGAGATCACGAGCGACTCGGCGAGCCGGGCGAGCCGGACGGCATCGTCGAGCGGCACTCCCTGCTCCAGCGCGACGAGGGCCACCGCGCGATACATCGCGCCGGTGTCCATGTACCACCAGCCGAGGCGGGCGGCGAGCGCGCGGGCCGCGGAACTCTTGCCGGCGCCCGCCGGACCGTCGAGCGTGATGATCATCCCGCGAATTCCAGGTCGAGGTGCTGCCACTGATACCGGTCCAGAAAACCTACGGTGCAGGTGCCCTCGATCGCAATGCTGACGTCGCGTTTGGGCGCGCCGTCGAAGTCAACGGCCACGGCGGCGGCGACCTCCCGGCCCCAGTCAACCCGCGCCTCGCCCTTCCGCCCCGCCGATTCGAGCAGGCCCACGCGGGCCCGGACGGGCCGGCCGGCGGCGAAGCGGATGTCGTGGACCGTGACCCGGACGTTGGCGGAGCCGGTCGCCGGGCAGGCCGCCACCGGCGCGTCGGCGAGCAATGCGAGGGCCGCATCCCACGGCCGTTCGATGCCGATGCCAACGGCGAAGCGCCGGGCGAAGACGGCGGCAGCCCCGCCCGCCAGGATCGTGTCGAGGACGTGCGGGATCGAAAGCAGGTGCCAAGGCGCTCCGCCGGTGAGGACCGTCACGGCGTCGCTGCCGGCGTCGAGCCTGGAGTGGCCCGGCACGACCTCGACGAAGTGCGGCGCGGTGAATCGCACCCGCTTCGTGGCGATCGACTGCGTGTGGAGGCTGCGGCGGATCTCGACGTCTTCGTTCTCGTGCCAGGCGAAGCGTGAAGCGACGTGATTTTCCAGCAGCGGGCCGACGAGGGATCGTTCGAGCCGGATCTCGACGTCAATGACCGCCAAGGGCAGCGTGTCGTCAAGGACGAGCCGCTGGGTGAACCGGGCCGCCGTGCCGCCGTCGGCATCGACCAGCCGACCCCGGCTCACGACCGCGTCACGGCCGCCCGCAGCCGGCTCGCGGGCCACCGCTTCGGCCACCATCCGCGTGAACATGCCGCGGTCGTCGGGATGCAGCCATGCGGCCCCCGCTTCCGCCGCCGCACGCGTGGTGCGGACCGCGAGCTGTTGCGAGATGCGGTTGCCGCGGTCGGAGGGACGCCGCAGCGAGAGCAGCCCGCCGGTGACGGGATGCGCCTCGGCCCGGATGGCGCCGTTGTCGAGCACGAGTCGGTCGGCCGCGGCGCGGCCGGATCCGAAGAGCCCCCGGGGCAGCCACGACCGCGGCCGTGGGACCGCTGCGGCGGGACGCGGCGCGGGTGCGGCCGCCGCGGGTGACAGCGGAGCGGCGGCCGCCAGGATCCGTCGCGCCTCGGCGCGGGCGGCGGCGATCGCCAGATCCACCGGGTCGCCTTCCGTATCCGGATTGCCTGCTGGCGAAGCCGCGTCGCGGGGCAACGTGGGAGGAAACGCATCGGGCCCGGGCGACACCGTGGTGCCGGCGCCGGTGGCGGTCGCGACGAGTCGATCGGGCGTGACGAACGTGCCGAGCAGATTGGTCCAGCCGCCGATCCGGCGGAGCAACGTGTGCCAGCGGCCCGGCGGCCCGGCGTACTGTGCGAAGACGAGCATCGCGACATGCTCGTGGTCGAGTGCGTCGCCGAGCGTTTCGTGGAGGGCGAGCAGCGTGCGGGCGGAGCGGGCGTCGAGCGGCTGGGCCGCCACCATCTCCACGCTCCCGCCGCCGGCTTCCCAGCGGACGAGCCCCCGTCCCACGTCGGGAAGAGGGGAGCCGTCAAACAGGCTCCAGACGCCGGCCTTGCAGCCGATTCCGGCGAGCAACTGCGGCAACAGATCGGTCGCGCCTCCCGTCGCGCGGGCAAACGCGGCGGGCACGGCCCCGACATGCTCCTGCCAGAGAGCCCGCCCGCGTTGGAACGATTGCAGCGCCTCCTCCGGCGTGCAGGCGTCGAGCGGCCGGTCGAGGTCGCGGCCGCCACACAGGCCGACGCCGCTGGTCGCTGCGGCATCGCGGAGGCGGGCGACCGCGTCGGGAGCGGCCGCGGCGATCGATGCGATGCAAGCGCCGGTCGCGATCACCGCAACCGGCACGGCCGCGTCGATCGCGGCGGCGAGAGCATCGCCACTGGTCGATTCCGAGAGGAGCACGAGGTCGAGCAGCCAGGTATCGACGGGGTAGTAGCGGCTGCGGGTGGCGGCGAGCGAATCGAAGCACTCCCGCAGCCCGGCGGCCGCCTCGGCATCGCGACCCTCAACCGCAGCGCGGGCGGCCGCAACGACGGCGGCCGGAAATCCCGACGACTCGAGATCGGTGCTCGACCGCATCCGACGGGCCAGAAGCTCGGCGAGCAACGCCGCGAGCCCGAGAGCCTGGAAATCGTGGCGGTGGCCGTCGCCGGGCAGGGGCCCCTCGGGAAGTTCGGAGGACGCCAGCGCCCTGGCCGCGGCCCGCACGATCGCCTCGTCCCCCGTGGTCCGCCGCACGAACCGCGACCCGGAGGCCGTCACGGCGTCGAACTGCGCGGCGAAGCGGTCGTCCCAGGTCGCCGGGACGATGCCCAGCTGAGGCCCGCCGGAGACGGGCAGGTCGATGCTCGCCCAATGGGGCGGCCCGCCGGTGGCCGCGATCAGCGAGGGATGCCACGCTGCCGTCCATGCCGTCAGCAGGTCGTCAGCTTCCGACTCCTCCAGCCACGTCGGAAAATCGTCGAGCGTGTGGCAGGGCAGAAAAACCGTCGTGCGTTCGGGGGGCATGGAGTGGAGTGTAGTCCACGGCGTTGCGTCTGGTCGGGGTGGCACGCACGCCGTTTGACACGCTCCTCGGAGCGTTCGTAAATTGAGGATTCGACAGGATTTACCCCGAGACAACCTCCTTTTTCCCGGCTCTCCCCCCGCCTTTGATCCGGGAACAGGCTTTCTTATGGCCCGCAGTCAGCACGCATGGGGAATCGACATCGGCAGGTGCGGCCTCAAGGCCCTGCGCTGCAAGATGTCGTCTTCGGATCCCCGCAAGCTCGTCGCCGATGCGTTCGAGTACATCGAATACCCGATGATGCTCACGCAGACGGAGGCCGACCCCGTCGAGCTGGTGCACAACGCCCTCGAGGAGCTCAAGTCGCGGCACTCCTTCGAAGGTGCCCGAGTGGCCATCGCCGCGCCCGGGCAGGCGGGCCTGTCGAAGTTCATCAAGCTTCCGCCGATCGAAGCGAAGAAGATCGCGGCCATCGTCAAGTATGAGGCCAACCAGCAGATTCCGTTTCCGCTCGATCAGGTGATCTGGGACTGGCAGCGGCTGGCGACGGGAATCGAAGAGGGTGGCTTCGTGATGGACGCCGAGGTGGCGTTGTTCGCGATGAAGCGGGAGCAGGTCGCCAAGGCGATGCTGCCCCTCAAGGCCGCGGGCATCGCCGTGGACGTGCTCCAACTGCAGCCCGTCGCCCTGGCCAACATGGTGATGTTCGACCAGCTGCCCCCGCCCTCGGCGATCGATCCCGACAGCCCTCCCGCCTCGATCGTGCTGGTGTCGATCGGGGTCGATTCGACCGACATCGTCGTGACCAACGGCCTGCGGGTCTGGCAGCGGAGCATGTCTGTCGGCGGCAGCAGCTTCACGCGGGCGATCGTGAAGGAGATGAAGCAGACCTTCGCGAAGGCGGAGCAGGAAAAGCGGAATGCCGTTCGTGCCAGCGATCCACGGGCCGTCTTCAAGGCGATGCGGCCGGTGTTCACGGAGTTTTCCGCGGAGCTGCAGCGGTCGCTCAACTACTTCACCGGCACCGACAAAACCGCCACCATCGGCCGGGTGTTGCTGCTCGGCAACGCGGCGAAACTCCGCGGCCTGTCCGACTACATCGGCAAGCAACTGCAGGTGGATGTGCAGCGGCTCGACAAGTTCGAGAACCTGGAGGGGGCGGCCGTGCTCTCCGCCAACGCGTTCCGCGAAAACCGGCTGGCATTCGGCACGGCCTACGGCCTCGCCCTGCAGGCCGCGGGCGGTTCTGACCTGCGGACCAACCTCATTCCCCAGGAAGTCGTCCGCGACCGGCTGATCGCCGCGAAGCGGCCCTGGGCGGTGGCCGCGATGCTCGGCCTGCTGTCCGCGGCGGTCATCAACTTCGCGGGCATGTTCCTCGCCTGGCAGACCTTCACCCCCTCCACCTACACGCAGGTTTTCGCGGCAGCCGACCAGACGAAGACCCGCTCCGCCAACGCGGTCGCCGCCATCGAGGCCGTGCGGCAGAAGCAGGCGGAGTCGGCCTCGTGGCAGCAATACCTCGTCAAGGTTCAGGAGCGGCGGTTCCAGTCGCTCGATCTGATGCGGGCGGTGGCCTCGCTGCTGCCGCGGGATCCCGACGGCAAGGTTCCCAACGATCCGAGCGACCGCCACGAGATCCACGTCGACAGTTTCGACATGCAGTATTTCCCAGATCTCGCCACCTGGTTTTCCCGCGTGCAGGGCAATTGGGCCGAGACCAAGGCCGAGGCCGCTGCGTCGGCCGGCGGCGCGCCGGCTCCGGAAGCGGCCGGCGAAGCCGCTCCCGAAATCGCAGCCGATGGAGAGCCCGCCCCCGCAGCCGCAGCCGAAGGGGCGGCAGCATCGACGGCCGCGGCGGAGCCCACCCCCACGGGCCCGGGCTGGGTCGTGCAGATCGTCGGCCATCACTTCCATAATCAGGAGCAGGGCAACGAGGGTGAGCCGTTCGTGCGGTCGAGCGTCGTCCACAATCTGCTCGGCAAGGGTGACGGGGTGCTCGTCAGCGCCGGGGAGAAGTCGGGCGAACGGGTGCCGGTGGCCGATCTCGGAATCGGCTACCCCGTGATCGTGATGTCCTCGCCGATCCGCAAGGTGAAGTTGAAGACCGTTCAAGCGCCCCAGGGTGCCGCGGACGGGTTCGGCGGGGCTTCCACCGAAGAGCAGCCGGGCAGCACGATCGAACTCAAGCGGTACGACTTCATCCTGCAGTTTGTCTGGCAGCCCACCGTCCCGGGCTCGAAAATGCCTCCGCCGGCGCCGGCCGAGCCCGCAGCACCCTGAGCCGTCCGGGCGACCATCCCATGCCACAACTTCCCGAAAATATCCGGCCCTACGTCGCCGCCGTGGTGAAGCATCACTTCTGGATCCTGACGGTGTTGGTGCCGCTGATCCTGCTGCCCCTGCTCTTCATGGGCACGGGCCGGCTCGACTCCCTGATCTCGGCGCAGAAGTCGCAGATCGAGAGCCGTTTGTCGGCACTGCGGGGAGTGCAGGGCATCGCGGAGCATCCCAACGAGTCGTGGTCGAAGTCCGTCGAGCAACAGACGGCGAAGATCGAGGACGAGACATTTGCCGAGTGGAGCCGCTTCTGGGAAGAGCAGCAGTTTCTCCGGGTCTGGCCGGCGCGGCTCGGCGACGACTTCATCAGGGGAATCGACACCCTGAGGCCCGGGATGAGTCTCGAGCGACCGCTGCTCTTGCGGTACCAGAACACCGTGCCCGATCTCGTCCGGGATCTTCCCAGGCGAATGGGCGCTGATGACCTGATGGCCGACGCCGAGGCCAAGGCGGCCGCCGCCGAAGCCCCGTCGCGCGGGCGGCCGACGCGCCCTCCGGGCACGCCCGGCGGACCACGGCCCGGAGCCGCCCCGGCCCGGTCCTCCGCGCTCGTCGCCTGGCGCGGCGAAGACCAGGCACGGATTGCCGCATCGTTCAAGTGGAACAAGCCCCCTTCGACGGCACAGGTGCTCCTGGCACAGGAGGAGCTCTGGGTTTACGGACTGTTTTGCGATGCGGTCAAACGCGCCAATGCATCGGCTGCGGGTGCCTTCGACGCCCCGATCGTCGATGTCCTGCAACTCGCCGTCGGCTACTCGGCGGCGGAGGATCAGCCCGGCGGTCAGGGGGGCACCAGAATCTTCCTGCCCAGGGCGGCGGCGGGGGTGACGGCCGATGCCCCGGCGGAGGACGTGTCGGCATCTCCCGAGCCGCAGGCGGGGCGTTCGGCGGGAGGACGGCCCGCCCACCCACGGTTCTCGGGTCTGGCCGCCGATGGCACGCAGCTGTCACGGCCGGACGGGCAGGGCGAAGCACCGCCGTCCGGCTCGTCCGACGACGCGCTGCGTGAGTGGATCTACGTCGACTTCACGGGGCGGCCCCTGACTGCGGCCGAAATCGGCACGCTTCCGGAGGCGCGGCTGGTGCACCTCATGCCGTTCGCCCTGGAAATGATCATGGATCAGAGGCGACTCGACGCCTTTCTCGCCGACCTGGCAGCGGCGCCGATTCCGATCGACGTGCGGCAGGTGCGGATCAATCCCATGGCGCTGGGCGGACAAGCGGAGGGGTCGTCCCCAGGCGCCGGCACGCAGGCGAAGGCGGGGCGGCCGTTCGACGTGACCGTGCAACTGCGGGGCACCGTGGGCCTCGCGCCTCCCCCCGACCGGAAGGCGATCGGCGGCGGCGAGACTCCTCCCGGCAATGGGGGTGGCGAATGAAGCGTCCGAGCCTGAGCTTCGACAAAGAAACGGTCCTCGCGTTTCTGTTCAACCACTGCGAGAAGTTTGTGGCCGCCATCGTCGCGCTGGCGGCGGTCTGGCTGGCGCTCGGTGGGATCGGCTCGCTCCAGGGAAAATCGGTGAAGCCGGAGCAGACGCCGGCATCCCTGAGCACCCTCAACGCCGACGCCAACAGGCACATCGACGCGGTCAAGAAGCCGCCGGCCTCGGGCCGCAAGACGGGCGGGCTCGCTCCGGCGATCGATCCCTGGCGGCCGCAGCAGGTGAAAGTGGCCGCGGCGCCCGAGATGGCGCTGCTCGACCGGCCGCTCTTCCAGGAACTGGCCAAGAGGACGAAGCCCGACGTCTTTCCGATCGAGGATCTGCGGGCTGTCGCGGGCATCGCGGTGCTGCCGGCCGATGAGGCCGCAAATGCCACCGACATCCCAGCGCCGGGGGAGCAGACCCAGGTCCGGGGCCGGATCACGCCCTACGTGATCGTCACTGGTCTGTTGCCCACGGCCAAGCAGCAGGGGGAGTTCGAGCGGTGTTTCGCTGCGGCAAGCTTCCGTGATCGCGAACTCGATACACCGCGGTGGGGACTCTACCGGGTCGAACGGGCGGTGGTGGGCGCCAACGGCCCCGAGCGTTGGGACGGGCTCAAGGTGAAAAACGTCGAGACGTTCGAGAGGGGCGGCCTCCCTCAGAACCAGGCGCCGCAGGCCCAGCAGCAGGATCTCCTGCCGCGGACGTTCCTCGTGGGGGCGAACGAGGCGGAGATGGGCTATGCGGCCGGTGTGCCGCCACGAATCGACGACTCGTGGGGCTTCACCACGATCCATCCCTGGTTCATTCCGCAACTCAAGCGAATCATCGAGCAGACCCGACCCGCGGAGGAGGCCGACAAAAACGCCAAGGGGGCCGCGGAAACCGTCGAGGCGAAACGGCTCGAGGAATCCCCCGACACGCTCTTGGACCAGGTCGTGACCCTCGAGGACATGGTCTTCGTCGGCGATCCCGACCCGCAGCCGCAGGCCGGGGTGGACGGGCCTGCGGTGAAGTCGCCGGCCGGCGGCGTCTCGTTTGAAAGCGGTGAGGTCGGGGTCACCGACCGCACCGTGTTTGCCATCGCCACCCCTTGGGCGAAGACCCTCGCTCTCGAGGGCGGCGTGAGGTCCGATACCCCCTGCACCCTGCGGGTCCGCCTGGAGATGATCGGCAAGACGCCCGTGGCCAGGATCATCGGCATCCAATACGGCGCTGACACGGAGGAGATCCTCGATCCTCAGCCGATGCCACTCGCCGGCAAGGCTCCGGAGCAGGGATTCGTTCCCCGCGGCCCGGCGACGGATGATGTGCCCGAAGGGGCGGAGTTCCGGCTGTTCCGCTTCGTCGATACCGACGTGAAGCCCGGGGTTCGATACAGCTACCGGGTCAAGTTCGCCCTGCGGAACCCGAACTTCGGCCTGGAACAGCAGCATCTGACCGATCCGGCCCTGGCCAAGGGGGAGTTTCTCCTGTCAAAAGAGAGCAACCAGTCGTCGCCTGTTCGCGTGCCTGAACCGACGTCGATACTGGTCAAACCCCTGGCAAAGGACGATATCAAGCGGATGAAGATGAAGCCGGGAGCGGTCGAGATTCTCGTGCTCGGAGAGAGCGCCGCCACCGGCAACTTCGCGATCCGCAGCCTGCTCACCGAGGTGGGCGGCTTGGCGAACGTCGATCCCTCGCTGAACAAACCGGGTGACCAGCGATCCCGCGGCGAAGCCATCTCGACCGGACGGATTCTCGTCGACATGCGGGGGCGACAGGAGGATCGTGGCACGGCCAGCGCGTTCACGGGCCCCGGCGACCTGCTCGAGATGCTGTTCCTCGACCCGAACACGGGCACATTCGAGTTTGTCTCGGCCGCCGACTCGCAGTCGCGGTTTGACCGCTACTCGCACACGCTGCCGATGGTCGATGACCCGAAGCGGAGCGGAAATCAGCCCTCGGGGCCGTCGACCGCCAATCCGTATGCCGACCCGGCCGCCGCTCCGGGACGTGGTCCGCGATGAACGAACGACCCGCCCCCACGAATCGCGACCAGTTCCCCGGTCTTCCCCGTCCGCTCCGGTTGTCCATGCCCATGAATCTCGCCCGAATCTGCCTCCCGATCCTCGCCTTCCTCGCGTGGATGTCGTCCGCCGCCATCGGCCAGGACGACGAGCCTGCCTACTCGTCTTGGACGAAGATCGAGGCCTCGGAGGAGATGCGGGAATACTTGTCGAAGTTCAAGAAGGGCGAGCTCGACGACTCGGCGGTGAAGTTTCTCGAGACCGCCATCCTGCCGCAACTTGCCGCCCAGAAGAACGTGCCGTTGATCGAGCGGGTGCGGCGGCGGATGCGGGAAGTCGTTTTCAACGAGCGGGACGCTGCCGGTGCCACGCTCGAAAAGGCCAACGAAACGGCCACTCGCTCGCTGACGGCCATGGCCCGCAACGCCGAGACCGAACCCCTCGTGCGGATCAACGCGATGCTTCTGATCGGTGAACTGCGGGGCAAGGATGGCAAGCCTTGGGCGGGGGCTGTTCCCGCGCTGACCGCGGCAGCCACCGACGCGAAACTCGTGATGGCGGTCCGGGTGGCGGCGGCGGCCGGACTGAGCCGCCACGCGGAGGCGGCCCGGACAGGCAACGTGGGCAATCCGACCTTCTCGCGGGAGATCGTGGAGAAACTCGTGGCGATCGTCGCCGCCGCGCCGTCTCCGGACGACGGTGCCGGCGGGGAATGGCTCGTGTCGCGTGTGATCGACATCCTGCCGATCGCCTCACCCACGGCATCGCCGCAGGCCGCTGCGGCGCTTGCGAAGATCGTCAACGATGGCTCACGGCCGATCGACGTCCGCGTGCGGGCCGCTGCCGCCCTGGGGGCGACGATCTCAGCGGAATCCAAGCTCGATCCGAGCGGGATCGTGGCGGCGATTCGCGGGCTCGCGATCACCGCTCTCGAGGGCGACCTCGCCGAATCGGATGAGCGTGCCTGGCGGCGGCGGTCTGCCGGTCAGATGGCCCGGATAGGACGGCCGACCGGGGACGACGCCTCGCTTCCCGGAGGAGCCCCGCCCGGCACCGACCCGAGCGAGCCGACGATCGACCCGCTGATGGTGCGGCGGAACGGATGGCGACTGACCAAGCTGGCCGATGCGATCCTCCCCAAGGAAGGGAGCGGCGGACTGGCAACGCTCCTCGCCGGCCCCGACAAGTCGGCCGCCGAGCAGATCTCCACGGTGCTTCGGGCCGCGGGCAAGCGACTCGACACGACGCCCGACATCGCGTCGGTCAAAGACTCGCTCGAAAAGCTCGAGCAGATCGCGGGAGGCGATGCTCCCGCAGCGGCCGCGAAGCCGGCCGCCGGCAAAAAGCCGGCCGAGCAAGACCCCTTCGCCGCCCCGGGCGGCTGACCGAACGCGGGTCTTCAGGCGCTCACGCAACGCAATTGCCCCCGGTCACCGAAAAGCCCGGGTTGTGAGCCCGCGAAAGAGGCGGCCCGGGCTTCCGCTCTTTGCCCGGGCTTCCGCTATTTCTTGATCAGGTCCTTGACCGTCATGCCGGACGGGATCATCGGGAGCACGTGCGACTGGTAGGGCACCTGCACATCGAGGATCGCGGGGCCGGGAGCGTCGATGAGTCGTCGCAGAGCCGGCTCGAGTTCCCGCTTCTCGGCGATCGTCTCGGCCTGCCAGCCGAAGCCCTTCGCGATCGCCACGAAATCGGGATAGCGAATCTCCGGCGAGATGCCGTCACCCTGGCCGGAGGCCTCGGGATGATCGACCGGCCCGAGATAGGTGTGGGCCCGGTTGCCCTTGAAGAAGCGGTCTTCCCATTGAACCACCATGCCGAGGTGCTGGTTGTTGAGCAGCAGCACCTTCACGGGGATGTTCTCGGTCTTGCAGGTGGCGAATTCCTGGATGTTCATCAGGATGCTGCCGTCGCCGTCGATGTCCACCACGAGCGCGTTCGGACAGGCCACCTTCGCCCCCATCGCCGCCGGCAGTCCGAAGCCCATCGTGCCAAGACCGCTCGACGAGAGCCACGTTCGCGGGCGGAGAAACTTGTAAAACTGCGCGGCCCACATCTGATGCTGACCCACGCCGACGGCGATCACGGTGTCTTGCTTCGACGTGAGCCTCGAGAGCTCTGCGATCGCCTCCTGCGCGAGGATCCCCGGATAGTCGGTGTCGAAGGCGAAGGGATCCTCCTTCTTCCACTCCGCGATCCTGGCGTGCCACGGGCCGAGATCGGCGGCGGGCGGCTCGACGATCGCGTTGAGCTGGCCGATGGCCGCCTTCACGTCGGCCACGATCGGCACGTGCACGAGTTTGTTCTTGTTGATTTCGGAGGGGTCGATGTCGATGTGCACGATGAAGCCGTGCTCGGCAAAGGCCTCAACCTTGCCCGTGACACGATCGTCGAACCGCACCCCCACCGCGATCAGGAGGTCGGCCTCGTCCACGGCGTAGTTGGCGTAGACGCTGCCGTGCATGCCGAGCATGTCGAGCGAGAGCGGGTCGTCGCCGGGAAAAACGCCCAGTCCCATGAGCGTCATCGTGACCGGGATTCCCGTCTTCTTGACGAGGGTGCGAATCTCCTCGGATGCGTCGGAGGCGATCACGCCGCCACCCGCATAGATCACCGGACGCTTGGCCCGCTTGATGGCGGCGGCGACCTGCGCGATCTGCTCGGGATGGGCGGATTTCCGCGACTCGGGATGGTAGCCGGGCAGATTCATCGCGCAGTCGTAGTCGGGGACGATCTGCGCCAGTTGGATGTTTTTGGGGAGATCGACGAGCACCGGCCCCGGTCTGCCGGTGGTGGCGATGTAGAACGCCTCCTTCATCACCCGGGCGATGTCGTTGGCATCGGTGACGAGGTAATGGTGCTTGGTGATTCCGCGGCAGACCTCCACCATCGGCGTTTCCTGGAACGCGTCGGTGCCGATCACGCTCGTGCCCACCTGACCGGAGAGCACGACCAAGGGGATGCTGTCGAGTTTGGCGTCGGCGATTGCCGTGACGAGGTTCAGGGCGCCGGGGCCGCTCGTTCCCATGCAGACACCCGGCCGGCCGGTGGTGCGGGCGAAACCCTGGGCCGCGAATGCACCCCCCTGCTCGTGCCTGGGCAGGATGGTGCGGATCTGATCCTTGTAGCGCGTGAGTGCCTGGTGGAGCGGCATGCTCGCTCCGCCCGGGTAGGCGAAGATCACATCGACACCATGGCGGACGAGCGATTCGACGACCACGTCTGCCCCTGACACGAAGGCTTCGGATGCTTTCGACGGGCGGGACGCGGTGGCCATGGGGTGCTCCTGGAAACCTGGTGTGGAACTGGGGACGGGACTGGTGGAATCCATTCCGAAGGGTTCGGCCTTAACCATACACCATAAAAACCCCCCGAAAAACTCGCCCCCGCCGTAAATCACGGCCGGCGCTCGGTTTCCAGCGAGCCTCGAGGCGGCGGGAAAAGCGGGCCCGCCTGCGAGGCGGGTTCTTCGGCGAGCAGGCGCGCTGGCCGTTCGTGGCGAAAGTCGTCCGTGACCGTTGTCCCCTGGATCGACCGGTGAAAACGCCGAGGGTTTCCGCGGTCGATGATCCTCGGATCCCACTCTGGCAGACTTGCTCCACGGTCTGCCGGGGCCCGGGATCTGCGGCGGGCGGCCCCTGAACCCGCGGCGCCTATACTCCGCTGACACACAGAGGCCCCGTGGCACGAAATGTCGAAGGGCCCGCCGGGCGGATGCTCGGCCTGGCCGCAACGTTGGATTCGCACCGCGGGTTTGCCGACGTGATTGCCAGCCTCCGCGAGGGGCATGGCGGCACGATCGGCGGAACCTGGGGATCGGCGTCTGCGCTCGCCGTGGCCGCGCTTGGCCGGGCGCGGGCCAAGCAAGCCGGCACGCTGGTGGTGGTGCTGCCGCACGCCGCCGAGGCCGACGACTTCCTCGACGACCTGCGACTTTTCAGCGACGTGCCGGCCGTGCTGCTCCCCGCCGTCGAGAGCCTCGGCGAAGACGACTCGGTGGCCGATGATCCTGCCGAGGCGGAACGGCTGGCGGTGGTCAAACGCCTCACCGTGAAGGATGCACCGCGGCCGCCGCTGGTGGTGACGAGCATTCAGGCGCTCTTGGCGCCGCTCGCCGATCCCCGCGAAATCCAGGCCGGCACGCGGCGACTGGCCGTGGGGGGCCGGCTCGATCCCGAGGAACTCGCCGACTGGCTCGGCGCGAGGGGCTGGCGGCTCGTCGATGCGATCGACACGCCGGGCACGTTCGCCCGCCGCGGCGGGATCGTCGATCTCTTCGCCGCCGACTGGGATCGGCCCGTCCGCATCGATCTCTTCGGCGACGAGATCGAATCGCTCCGCACGTTCGACACGATCACCCAGCGGAGCGTGGCGGCCGTCGAGAGCGTCGACCTCACGGCACTCGCGGTGACCACCGGCACCCGGCATACCCAGCTGGCCGAGTTGCTTCCGCCGGGTTCGGCCTTTGCCCTCGTCGAACCGGGCGAACTGGCGGAGGAGGCGAAGCGGATGCATCAGCGGCTCGGTACCGCCGCGGGCCTGCTCGAGCCGGAGGAGGTGTTTGCGCGGATTCATCGATTCCCCTCGGTGGCGCTCGATGCCGTCGCCTCGTCGAGCCTCGACGCCACGGCAACCCTGGCCGTGGAGAGCGTGGAGCGGTTCACCGGCGTCCTCGAGCGGGTTCGCGAGGAACTCGAAACGGTCGGCAAGGACCAGGAGGTGTGGATCGTCGCGCCGTCCGAGGCCGAGGAGAAGCGGCTGGGGGAACTGCTCGCCGACTCGACGCCGGCCCGCACCAAGCGACTGCACTTCGCACGGGGGCATCTCTCGGCCGGCTTCCGGCTGGTGCCCGAGAAGCTCGTGCTCGTGTCGAGTGCCGAACTCTTCCGCCGCGAAGAGGTGGCCCGGCGGCCGACGAAGCAGAGACTCACCCGCGCGATCGACACCTTCCTCGATCTCCACGAGGGGGATTACGTCGTCCACGTGTCGCACGGCATCGGCCGCTACAAGGGGCTGAAGCTCCTGGAGAAACACGGGCGGACGGAGGAGTTTCTCGACATCGAGTTCGCCGAGAGCACGCGGATCTACGTGCCCGCCTCGTGCATCGAACTCGTCCAGAAATACGTCGGCGGCACGAAGCTCGCGCCCAAGCTCGCCAAGATCGGCGGCGCGTCCTGGGAGAAGCAGAAACTCGCGGTTCAGAAGGCGGTGGCCGACATGGCCGCCGACATGATCCGACTGCAGGCCACGCGGGAGAGCCGCCCCGGCTGTCCCTTTCCCCCCGACACCCCCTGGCAGCGGCAGTTCGAGGAGTCGTTCCCTTTCGACGAGACCCCCGACCAGCTCACCGCGATGGAGGCGATCCGCGAGGACATGCAGCGGGCCCGGCCGATGGACCGGCTGCTCTGCGGAGACGTCGGCTACGGCAAGACGGAGCTCGCCATGCGGGCGGCCTTCAAGGCGGCGGAGTCGGGGGCGCAGGTGGCGGTGCTCGTGCCCACGACCGTGCTCGCCGAGCAGCACCGCCGCACCTTCGCCGCCCGGTTCGCGGAGTTCCCCTTCACGATCCGCTGCCTCTCCAGGCTCACGCCCGCGGCGGAGGAGCGGGACACCCTCGAAGGGCTCGCCCGCAAGACGGTCGATATCGTGATCGGCACCCACCGCCTCGCGCAGGCCGACATTCACTTCGCCAACCTCGGCCTCGTGGTCGTGGACGAGGAGCAGCGGTTCGGCGTGGACGTGAAGGAGCGGCTCAAGGCCCTCCGCGCGAGCGTGGATGTGCTCACGATGACGGCCACACCGATCCCCCGCACGCTCCACATGTCGATGCTCGGGATCCGCGACATCTCGAACCTCACCACGCCGCCGACCAACCGGATCGCCGTCGAGACGCGGGTGGCCCGCTGGGACACCGCCCTGGTGCGGAACGCCATCGAGCGGGAACTCTCCCGCGGCGGGCAGGTGTTTTTCGTGCACAACCGGATCCACGACATCCAGAAGGTCGCGCACCGGATCTCGCAGATCGTGCCGGAGGCGACGATCGGCATCGTCCACGGCCGGCTTTCGGAGTCGGAACTGGAGGAGGCGATGCTCTCCTTCGTGGCCGGCACGACCGACATCCTCCTGGCCACCACGATCATCGAGAGCGGCCTCGACATCCCGAAGGCCAACACGATCTTCATCGACGAGGCCGACATCTACGGCCTCGCCGATCTCCATCAGCTCCGCGGCAGAGTCGGCCGCTCGCATCACCGCGCCTGGTGCTATCTGCTGGTGGATGAGACGGCCCGGCTCACCTCGACGGCGGCCAAGCGGCTCCGCGCGATCCAGGAATTTTCGAGCATGGGCGCCGGCTTCTCACTGGCGATGCGGGACCTCGAGATCCGCGGCGCCGGCAACCTCCTGGGCACGCAGCAGAGCGGCCACATCGCCACGGTGGGCTACGAGCTCTACTGCCGGCTCCTGGAACAGGCCGTGCGCGGCATGAAGTCGCTTCCACCGGCTGAACCGCCGCCGGTCAACATCGACCTGCCGGGCGAGGCCTGGCTGCCCCGCGACTACATCGCCGACTTCCGGGCCAAGATCGACGTCTACCGGCGGCTCTCGCGGGCGACGGCGACGAGCCAGATCGACGAGCTCGCCGCCGAACTCGGCGACCGCTTCGGGCCGCTTCCGGTGGAGGCCAGGCGGCTGCTCGACTTCACGCGGCTCAAGGCGCTGGCCGCGGGGCTGGGCATCGACTCGATCACGCGGCACCCTGGCCTGATCATGATCGGTCATCACGACCGGACCGCGATGGAAAAACTCCGGCTGGCGGCCGGCTCCCGCGGCAGGACGCTTCGGATCGTCGATCAGAAAACGGTGGTGATGCCGATCGACGCGGCGACGGCCGCCGCACCCGACAAACTCCTCGAGGCCGTGCGGACGCTGCTCACGCCACGCCAGCCGAAGCCGGCAGCGGCCCGCTGACCGTCCGTGGACGAAGTCATCGAGGACAATCCTGCTCGGCACGGGCGGCCTCTCGGTTCCCCGCGCAGTCCGAGGTTCTCCGGGGAGGGCCGTCGCATCTGCTCGTCCCCATGATGCAGCAAAAAAAGCGGGGTATCGGGAGGGGCTGCCCATGCCCCGCGAGCCGGCGTTGCTGGCCAGCGCAGGCATGGATGCCGGAGCGCAGCCGGCATCGAGCGAACGGAGCCCAGGAAGGGCGGAGTGAGCGTCCGGCGACGGGGCATGGGCAGCCCCGACCCTCACAAGACGTCGCGAGCACCTCCGGCAACCCCCGTGCCGAACAGGATTGCATCCACGACCTTTGTCCACTGGCTTGCGCTTCCGCCCGGGCCCTGCTGACAAGCGGCAAAACCGGGGGTTTTGCCCCGGATGGGCCGCTCTTGCGACCGCCTTGCCGGCGTCCTTATAGTCCCGCCCGCTCGCGCCGCCAGACCACCGATTAGATGAACTTCGCATGCTTGCACAACGATTCGTCGCCGGCCTGATCTGCTGCGCGGCGTTCAGTGTCAGCGCCGACGATACTCCGTCGCCGCGGGCCGCGGTCGAACCGGCCCAGATGCCGACCATTCCCGGAAGCGTGTCTCGCCCCGAGGGTTGGCCGACGGCGAAGGCGAGACCGGGCGACAACCATGTGCTCTCCAGCATCAGGGCCAACCCCGGCTCACCTCTCGAGCCCGTCGGCCAAATGATTGCGAGCGAGGTCGCCAAGGCGGTGGCGGAAGGCGGAGCGACCGCCTCCACCTCAGGGTCAGGCGTGGTGCCCGCGGCCTTCGAGAGCCCGACCGCGACGCCGACCGACGCGCTGCCCGGCATCCAGTCGCTCGAGACGGCGATGGTGATCGCCCGCGTCGGTCCGGAGGTGGTGCTGGAGGCCGATCTGCTCACGCCGAAGGCGCTCGAATGGCTGGAGAAGGTCACGCCCGGCATGCCGCCCGAACAGGTCAGGGCCCTGCGGCTGCAGATCTGCCAGCAAGTGCTCGGGCCTCACGTCGAGACGCTCCTTGTCTACGTCGATGCCCTTCGTGAGATTCCCTCCGAGAAGATTCCCGAGATCCGCCAAAACGTCGACAAGGCGTTCGACGAGCAGCAGCTGCCAAAGATGATGAAGGAGGCGAACTCGCCCAACTCGATGGAGTTTGAAAAGTCGCTCCGGGCCCGGGGCATGTCGCTCGAGCGGATGCGGAAGATGTTTTTCGAGCGCGGACTGGCCCAGGAATGGATGCGGAAGAACGTGATGAGCGACGAGGAGATCCCGCACGCCGAGCTGATCGCCTGGTACCAGAACCACCTGGCCGACTACGACTATTCGGCGCAGGCCCGCTTCGAATCGTTGACGGTCAAAAAGGGGCTCAAGCGATCGCACCGCGAAGCCTGGGATCTCCTGGCCGAAATGGGGAACGAGGTGCTTGGCGGACGCCCGTTCGACGAGGTCGCCCGCTCCCGATCCGAAGGGCCGACGGCATCCCAAGGGGGTGTCTTCGATTGGACCAACAGGGGCAGTCTCGCCTCGAAGACGCTCGATGAGGCGATCTTCTCGCTCCCCGTCGGCCAGCTCAGCGCGATCCTCGAGGATGGGGAGTTGCTGCACATCATCAGGGTCGTCGAACGAAAGGACGCGGGACGCACGTCCTTCATCGAGGCCCAGGTCGGCATCCGCGACACGCTGCTCATCGAGCGGCGGCAGGCGGCCACCGACGACTATCTCACGAAACTCCGCCAGCGAACCCCGGTCTGGACGATCTTCGACGACAAGGCGGGGTCGGCGGTGGAGCCGCAGTTCACCGCCGGTCGCCCGGCCGGCACGACGTCGCGATAGCGCGGCCGCTGAGCGTGGACGGAGTCATCCATGACCCTGGTCCACTCGACCGACCGGTGGAAACGCCGGGGGTTTCCCCGCTCGCTGATCTTCGCATCCCGCTCGGGCAGACTTGTTCCACAGCCTGCGAGCGCGTCGACGTGCGTCGCGTCCGTGCGCGCGGCGCCGCGGATTGCCCGACCTTCCTTCCGGGGCTAGACTTCGGTCCCTGCCCCGCAGCGGCGACTCTGCCGCCGACAGCACGCGCCGGAGACCCGCCGATGACCGCCCCCGCCCGGACCTCGACGCCCCCTTCCAGCCCTCCGACGGCCGTTCCCCCGTGGCCCGGCACCCACGCCGATGGCGTGGCCCGGCTCGAGGCGAGACCCCAGCCGTATGACCTGCCGGTGATCGTCGGCACGGAAGGGGAACGGGCGATCGATATCGCCAAACTGCGGGCTCAAACCGGCCTGATCACGCTCGACGAGGGTTACGTCAACACCGGCTCGACGACGAGCGCGATCACGTTTCTCGACGGCGACAAGGGGATCCTCCGCTACCGGGGCTACCCGATCGAAGTGCTCGCCGAGAAGTGCGACTTCGTGGAGGTGGCCTATCTCCTGATCTACGGGAGCCTGCCGACCGTCGCCGAACTTGACGCCTTCCGCACGTCGCTCTCGCACCACACGATGATCCACGAGGACATGCGGAGCTTCTACGGCGGCTTCCCCCGTGATGCCCACCCGATGGCGATCGTGGGCAGCGTCGTCGGCGCGCTCTCGACCTTCTACCAGGACTCCCTCGACGTCCGCGATCCGCGGCAGGTCGAGGTGAGCATGCACCGGCTCCTCGCGAAACTGCCGACCATCGCCGCCTACAGCCACAAGAAGTCGTGCGGGCAGCCGCTGATGTATCCCCGCAACGATCTCAACTACTGCGAAAACTTCCTCCAGATGATGTTCGCGGTTCCGTGCGAGGAATATCACATCGATCCCGACTTCGCCGACGCCCTCGACATGCTCCTGATCGTGCACGCCGACCACGAGCAGAACTGCTCGACCT
>SXWC01000150.1 GCA_005789975.1 Planctomycetaceae bacterium | reverse complement strand
AGCCCACGCAGCACTCCGTCGGCATCCTCCGGCAGATCGGCATCCAGCCCGACATCCTCGTCTGCCGCACGGAGCGGGGGCTCGACGTCTCCGACCGGGAGAAGATCGCGCTGTTCTGCAACGTGCCGCTCGATTCGGTGATCGAGGAACGCGACAAGGACTTCTCGATCTACGAGGTGCCGCTCTCGCTCCAGTCCAACCGGATCGACGAGATCATCCTGCGGAGGTTCGGCATCCAGGCCCCGGCCGCGGATCTCGAGGCCTGGCACGAGATCCTGCACCGCCTGCGAAACCCCGAGCACGAGGTGTCGATCGCCCTGGTCGGGAAATATGCCGAGCACCGGGACGCCTACAAGAGCATCTACGAGGCGCTCGACCACGGTGGCATCGCCCAGCGGACGCAGGTGCGGGTGCAGCCGATCAAGAGCGAAGACATCGAGCGGGAGGGGGCCGAGCGGCTGCTCGCCGGTTTTGACGGACTGCTCGTGCCGGGCGGCTTTGGCGAGCGGGGCATCGAGGGAAAGGTCGAGGCGATCCGATTTGCCCGCGAACGGAAACTCCCGTTTCTGGGCATCTGCCTGGGGATGCAGTGCGCGGTGATCGACGTCGCCCGCCACGCCGCGGGACTCGAGGCCGCGCACTCCACCGAGTTCAACCGCAACACGCCCCATCCCGTGATCTGCCTGATGGACGAGCAGCACGCCGTCGTCGACAAGGGGGGCACGATGCGGCTCGGGTCCCAGCCCGCCACGCTCGCCGAGGGAACGCGGGCGGCGGCCGCCTACGGCTCCACGCGGATCGAGGAGCGGCACCGCCACCGCTATGAGTTCAACTCGAAGTACCGCGCTCAACTGGAGGAGGCCGGCCTCGTGATCGCCGGCACGAGCCCCGATGGGTCGCTCGTCGAGATCGTGGAATTGGCCGACCATCCGTGGTTCGTGGCGGTCCAGTTCCACCCCGAGTTCAAGAGCAAGCCGACCGCGGCGCACCCGCTCTTCGCGGGCCTCGTGGCGGCGGCGGTGGAGCGGCACGCCGGCAGCGCGTGGGTCGCCGAGGCCTGAGATTCCGACGCCTTTGGAGGAGCAGTGATGACTGACGACACGGCATCGACCGAGAGGCCTGTATCGCTCGAAAATCCCGGCAACGACCTTCCGGCCGAGGGCAAGATGCCCCCGGCGACGTTCGAGTTTCTGGTGCACACGCTCTTCACGCAGGCGCTCATGGCGCTGGGGCGGATCCCGAACCCGATCACCAAACAGGCGATCACCAACATTCCCACCGCCAGGCACTTCATCGACACGCTCGACATGCTCGGGCAGAAGACCGCCGGCAATCTGTCGAGCGACGAAAAGCGGCTGCTCGAGGAGGTCCAGCACCAGCTTCGGACGATGTACGTCGAGGCGCGGAAATGACCGCTGCGCGTCCGGGAGGTCCGGAACGCGAGCGACGGATGAACGTGATGGCGGCTGGGAAAGTCCGCAGCGGCCTGCGGCCTCTCCTGCCGCTGCTGATGGCCGCTTTGTCGGCGATTGCCGCGGCGGAGGTGACCGTCGAGACCCGCGAGGACCGTATCGACGTCGCGATCGACGGGAAACCCTTCACGTCGTACGTCCACGCCGGGCATCGCAAGCCCATCCTGTTTCCCGTCATCGGGTCCGGCGGCGTCGCCATGACGCGCTCGTGGCCCATGGCCGACGGCGTGGCGGGCGAACCGCACGACCACCCGCATCACGAGTCGATCTGGTTCTCGCATGGTGACGTCAACGGCATCGACTTCTGGGCTTCAAGCCCCGTGGCCGGCAAGCCGGAACGGCGGGACAACAACCGGATCGAGCACGCCGCGCTCGTGAAGGCCGAAGGCGGCCGCGAGGGGGTGATCGAGACCGAGAACCGCTGGCTGAAGGCCGATGGCACGCAGGTCTGCAGCGACACGCGGCGGCTCGTCTTCGGCGGCGCGACGACCTCCCGGACGATCGACTACTCGATCACGATCCATGCCGATCACGGCCCGGTGACGTTCGGCGACACCAAGGAGGGGACGATGGCCCTGCGGGTGCCCGTGCAACTCCAGCTCAAGAATCTCGAGGGCTCGAAGGGGGCCGCGGGCCACTGCACCAACTCCGCGGGGCACGTGGGCGCCGAGGTCTGGGGCAAGCCGGCCAGCTGGGTGGCCTACTGGGGGCCGATCGAGGGCCGGACCGTGGGAGTCGCCATGCTCGATCATCCCGACAACCTTCGTCATCCGACATACTGGCATGCCCGCGACTACGGTCTCGTCGCCGCGAACCCCTTCGGAGTCCACGACTTCACCGGGGCCGCGAAGGGCGCGGGCGACCATACGATCCCGCCCGGTGGCTCCCTCACGCTGCGGTATCTCCTCGTGGCCTACGAGGGCGACCCCGAGGAAGCGGGCATCGATGCCCTCTGGAAGACCTGGACGCACGACCGTCCGAACGCCGCCACGATCGAACGCCACACCGAGGGCAACCCATGACCGCGACGATTCTGAACGGCAAGGCGCTCGCGGGCCGCATCGAGGCGGCACTGGCCGGGGAGGTCGAGACCTTCGCCGGAGTCGCTGCCCGCCGGCCGCGGCTCGTGGTGGTGCTCGTCGGCGACATGGCGGCAAGTGCCTCCTACGTGAAGAGCAAGGCCGCGGCGGCAGGCCGGGTGGGGATCGACTCGGAGGTCGTCGCGGTGCCGGCGACGGCGAGCACCGCCGATCTCGTGGCACTCGTGCAGGCCATCGCCCGCAATGAGCACGGCCCGGCCGACGGCATCCTCGTGCAGTTGCCGCTGCCGCCGCACGTCGACACGGTCGCCGTGCTCGACGCCGTGCCCCCCGATCGCGACGTGGACGGCTTCCATCCCGAGAATGCCGGCCTGCTCTCGCAGGGGCGTCCGCGGTTCGTGCCCTGCACGGCGGCCGGCGTGCAGCGGATGCTGATCGATGCCGGGATTCCGACCGCGGGCCGGCACGTGGTGATCGTGGGCCGCAGCGACATCGTCGGCAAACCCCTGGCCCTGCTGCTCGCGTCGCGTCCCCCGCTGGGCTGCCCGCCCGATGGAACCGGCGGATGTGACGCGACGGTGACGATCTGCCACAGCCGCTCGGGCGACATCGCCGCGATCACGCGGCAGGCCGACATCGTGGTGGCCGCCGTCGGCCGGCCGAAGTTGATCACGGCCGACATGGTGAAGCCCGGGGCGGCGGTGATCGACGTCGGCATCAACCGGGTCGATGGGGCTCTCGTGGGCGACGTCGATTACGAACGGGTCCGCGAGGTGGCCGGGTGGATCACGCCGGT
>SXWC01000149.1 GCA_005789975.1 Planctomycetaceae bacterium | reverse complement strand
CGGCACGGACATCGTCTATTTCCACACCCTCTTCTGGCCCGCGATGCTCGAGGCGGCCGGCCTCGCGCTGCCGACGAAGGTCCGGGTGCACGGCTTCCTCACCGTCAACGGCCAGAAGATGTCGAAGAGTCGGGGCACGTTCCTGCTCGCGCGGACCTGTCTGGAGCACCTCGATCCCTCGGCGCTGCGGTATTACTACGCGGCGAAACTCTCCGGGGGCATCGACGACATCGACCTCAACCTCGACGAGTTCATGACGAAGGTCAACTCCGACCTCGTGGGCAAGGTCGTGAACCTCGCCAGCCGCACCGCGCGGTGGCTCGAGACGACCGGCCTCGCGACGACCTATCCCGACGACGGCGGCCTCTTCGCGCAGGCGGCGGCGGAGTCGGCCGGGATCGCCGACGCCTACGAGGAGGGGGACTTTGCCCGCGCGATGCGGATGGTGATGGCCGCCGCCGACCGGGCCAATGCCTACGTCGATGCCGAACAGCCCTGGAAGCTCGCCAAGGCCGGGCCCGACGCCGCCGATCGGCTCCGCGACGTGGCGACCGTCGCGCTCAACCTCTTCCGCCAGATCGCCGTCCATCTCGCTCCGGTGCTGCCGGGGCTGGCGGAGCAGGCGGGCCGGCTCGTGGGCGGGTCGATCCGCTCGTGGGACGAAGCCGGCACGCCGCTCGCGGGCGTGCCCGTGGCGGCCTTCACGCCGCTGATGAAACGCGTCGAGCCCGCACAGATCGAGGCGGTGCTCGCCGCCTCGAAGCAGGATACGGCCACCGAGAAAAACACCACAGGAGATTCCCCGATGGACAGTCCGCCCACCGCACCGGCCGATACGGCCGAGCCGCTCGCCGCCGAGCCGCTCGCCGCGACCTGCACGATCGACGACTTCGCCAAGATCGACCTGCGGATCGCGCGGATCGTCGCGGCCGAGGAGGTGCCCGAGGCGAAGAAGCTCCTGAAGCTCACGGTGAGCCTCGGCGGCGACACCACGCGGACGGTGTTCGCCGGCATCAAGGGGTTTCACGCCCCGGCCGCGCTCGTCGGCCGGCTGGTGGTCGTGGTCGCCAACCTGGCGCCGCGGCAGATGAAGTTTGGCCTCAGCGAGGGCATGGTCGTGGCCGCGAGCGGCGCGGGGGCCCCAGGTGTCTACCTGCTCGCCCCCGACTCCGGGGCGCTGCCAGGCATGCGGCTGCACTGACGTCCGACGACCACGCCCGCCCCGCGCAGGGTATGATTGCACGGTGAAGGAACGCCTTTCCCGGGCAGAAGCCCCCACAAAAGCGTCACGCGGGAGACCCGACCATGGCCAAGACGATCCTCTTTCCGACAGATTTCTCAACGGCCAGCGACGCCGCGCTGGAACATGCCGCGGCGCTCGCCAAGTCGAGCGGCGCGAAGCTGCTCATCGTCCACGTCGAGGAACCGCCGCTGGCCTACGGCGGCGGCGAACTCTATTACGGGATCCCCGAGCCCGATTCCGAGCGGATCCTCAAGATGCTCGAGGACGTCAAGCCGAAGGATGCGTCGGTGCCGTTCACCCACCGGCTCTCGATGGGCGATCCGGCCGGCGAGATCGTCCGGATCGCGGGCGACGAGGGTGTCGAGATGATCGTGCTCGGCACCCACGGCCGCACCGGCGTGACGCGGATGCTGATGGGAAGCGTCGCCGAGGCCGTCGTCCGGCGGGCGCCCTGTCCCGTGCTCGTCTACCGCGAGACGGCCGGAAAACTCGCCCGTCCCCAGGTCGCCACCGCCGGCGGCTGAACAAGCAGCGTCACGCATGACGGCACGGCCCATCCTCGAACTCCGCGCCCGAGTGCGCCGCGATCTCCGCGGCGTGTTCGACGGCCGCGGGTTCCTCGAGGTGGACACCCCCGTGCTCTCCCGCGAGGTGCTGCCCGAGGCGCACATCGAGCCGATCGCGGTGCGTCTCGACGGCGAAGACGAGCCCAGGTTCTTGCAGGCGAGCCCCGAGGCCCTCATGAAGCGGCTCCTCTCCCTGGCCGCGGGGCCGATCTACCAGTTCGCGCAGGCCTTTCGGGCCGGCGAGCGGGGCGGTCAGCACGACGTCGAGTTCATGCTGCTCGAGTGGTACGAGCCGGGGGGAACGCTCGACGACGCGGCCGGCCTCGTCGAGGCGGTCTGCTCGACCGCCCTCGGCAGCCGGGGCCTCGAGCGGGTCAGCTGCCGTGACGCCTTCACCAGGCACGCGGGCGTCGATCCGTTCGCGGTCACGGCCGAGGGACTCGAGCGGGCCGCAGAGCGTCACGGCGTGAGCCTGCCGCAGGGTGGCCCCGCCGCCGATCCTGATGAACGCTGGGACCGTGGCTTCGAACTCCTGCTGGCCGAAGTCGTGCAGCCCCGGCTCGGCCGCGAGCGGCCCACGATGCTCGTCGACTGGCCCGCCTCGCAGGCGGCGTTGGCCCGCATCGACCCGGCGGCCCCGGAAGTGGCGCGGCGGTTCGAGCTCTTCGTGGCGGGAGTCGAACTCGCCAACGGCTGGGAGGAGGAGACGAGCCGCGAGGTGCTCGCCGAGCGGATCACGCGGGCCAACGCCATCCGTGCGTCGGCCGGTCGCAAGGTGCTGCCGCTGCCGGAGCGGCTGCTTGCCGCGCACGGCGACGCGATGCCGGCGGGCTTCGGGGCGGCCCTCGGATTCGACCGGCTGGTGATGCTCGCCGCCGGTGCGGAGTCGATCGCCGCCGTGCGGTGCTTCATCCACGAGGCATGATGCGGGGCCGGCCCGCGCTGTCCGTGGACGGAGTCGTCCGTGACTTTGCCCACTGGATCGACCGGCGGAAACGCCGGGGGCGCCGAGCGGCCGACGATCCTCGCACCCCGCCCGGGCGGAGGTGTTCCAAAGCCTGCGGGCCGTTTCCGGGAGCGGGCGATCACTGCTCGAGGTCGACCGCCAAAACCATCCAGCGTTCGACGGCGGCAACTCCCGAGAGCACGACCCGCGGGGCGACGACCAGCTTGATCGCGTTGATCGCGTTGGTCGCGTTGGTCGCGTTGGTCGCGTTGGTCGCGTTGGTCGCGTTGGTCGCGTTGGTCGCGTTGGTCGCGTTGGTCGCGTTGGTCGCGTTGGTCGCGTTGGTCGCGTTGGTCGCG
>SXWC01000148.1 GCA_005789975.1 Planctomycetaceae bacterium | reverse complement strand
TGGCGTGAATCCCACCGCGCGCGGCACGCTCAACGGGTCGACGGACCGTCCCCGGACCAGGCGGTGGGCCAGCGCACCACCAAGTCATCCTCCTCGCCTCCTTCCGGTGCCGCACCGCTCCACAGTGTCCAGCGGCCATCTTCGCACCGGTAGCCTGGTGGGAGATCCGTGAAGGGATCGAGCGGAAGCATCGGAAGAAAGTCGGGAACGAGCTCCGCGAGACTTTCCGGTGGTCGCCCGTGGCGGAGCCGGAATCGCTCCAATGCGACCGCACAGTCCGCGAGGACGAGCGCCGCCCGCGCACGGTCCTCGGCTTGGAGCGACGGCTCCATGCCGGGAAGCATCAGACCGAATATCGCTCTGTTGATCCCCTCCGTCAGCACCTCGTACCACGGCTGAAACCACGCCCGTCGGGGAAAAGGAGCACGGCGGCGGGCATCGATGGTGTCGGCATACGAGCGCCACGCCCGAAGCCGTTCCCGCCGTGTCGGAAGCGAGACGATGTCCACCAATTGGTCGATCGCACGATTGGCATCGGCGAGCAGCCGACCGGTGTCGATCGCGACGATCGCGAAGGGCAGTCTGGCCCACGAGCCGATCGAGTTGGGCTTCGACGGGTCGGCACACTGCCAAATGATCGCATCGAGCCCCATCAGGCGCTCGCTCTCGAGACTGGCCGACAGCGGTGCCCAATCGAGCGCCTTGCGCAGGGCCCGCTGGACGTCGACGAGCGACGCGTCCGCGAGCCTCCCATCGCCCGCAAGGGTCCCGACGGCGCGGGCGGTCTTCGTCAGGAGGGATTGGCCAACCGTGCGCGCGACAAGCGGTCCGGGCGTGTCGGTCACCTTGTCGCCGAGGCGGAGAAGGATGTCGAGATCGCGCCAGGCCGCCGCTGGATCACCGTCGCCGAGCTGCGCCATCGCCCTCGTCATGAGTGCCGTGCCGATCGCATCGAGACGGCCCTCGACCGGGAGTACCAACTGGATCAGCAGCGGATCGGTGCCGAATCGGTTGTCCGGCGCGCGGTCGGCCGGCAGACAACGCGGCGGGCACCACCCCTCGCGCTGTGCACCTGCAGCGATCACGCCGAGGGGGGTGGAATTGTCGTCGAGCCAGCGTGCCAACCAGGGGTACTGGTCGGCCCGCCACGGAATGTGCGTGCACGCAGTGACGATCCTGCCGGCAGCGGTGCGATCGAGGTCGGCCGGGTCATCAGGGTGAGGATTGAAACGATCCCCTTCGGGGAGCTGGTCCGCCGCCGTGAGTCGCGCCAGGGAATGGTCGACGAAGGCGTCGGTGGGGTCGAGCCGTACGACCTGCCATATCGCGGCGGCAGCATTCGTTTCCGCGGGAATCGCCGCTGAGCCCAGTTCGACGGCGGCCCGGACGAAGTCGGGCAGACCGTCGGCCGCCAATGGCTCCGTGATCCGCGTCGTCTCCCGCGACACCACGAGGGGAGGAGCCGACGGGAGCAGAGCCACGGCCCACTCCAGCACATAGAAGCTGACCACAAGCAATCCCACCCATCCCCCGATCCTGAAAAACCGGAGGAACAGACGGAGTGTGACCACGAGCATCTCCTCGTCTCGGCCTCAGGGCCCCCAAAGGCACCGGTGCAGTCTACCGCACACCACCTGCCTCGGCAGCACATCGGGACGGTACCCGTGCACCGGCACATCGGCCGCTGCACCACCGGGCGGCCTCAGAACCTCGGCCGCTCGTCGCGGATCCCCTCGTCGAGCGGCGGCCGGTCCGGTAGGGCTCGATGATGCTCCATCAGCCGCACGAGCTCGGCGGCCAGACGGGCCACGTCGGCCGCGTGCGCCGGATCGGCAGCGAGGTTGCGCATCTCCAGCGGGTCGCTCTGCAGATCGTAGAGCTCCGCGGCATGCCGATCGCGGCCACCGTCGCCGTGGGGATAGCGGATGTACTTCCATTCCGCCGTCCGCACCGCGCGGACGTTCGGTGTGAAGGGAAACTGCCGCTCGTAGTCATACTGGTAGAAAAACGAGGTCCGCCACTCGGTCACGTCGCCGCCAAGCAAGGGGACCCACGAACGGCCGTCGGTATCGGGAAGCGGCTCGACTCCGCAGAGGTCGAGGATGCTCGGCGCGAGGTCGAGGGACAGCACCATCCCGCCGATCACGCTGCCCGGCTTCGCCGTTCGCGGATAGCGCACGACGAGCGGCACGCGGATGCTCTCCTCGTAGGCCGTGCGCTTGTCGACGCGGCCGTGTTCCCCGAGCGCGAAGCCGTTGTCGCTCGTGAAGATCACGACCGTGTCGTCGAGCCGGCCGGTCTCGCGGAGGTGCCCGACGATGCGGCCCACGCTCTCGTCCACCGAGGCGATGCAGCCAAGGTAGGCGCGGACGAACGTCCCGTAGTCCTTCTGGCCGTAGAGTGGCCCGCCGAGCCCGTGCCACGTCGGATACGACTTGCCGAGCCATTCCGGCTTGCCGTCCTCGACGCGGTAACTGCCGGCATTCCCCGGCTTGATCACCGGGCGGTCGTCGTAGGCGTGCGCGTATTTCTCCTCGGGCACGATCGGCCCGCCGTGGGGTGCCTTGTGGCCGACGACCAGGAGCCACGGCTTGGCATGCGGCCGGGCGAGCCACTCGACGGCGGCGTCGGTGACCACGGTCGTGTAGTAGCCGGGCACCACCGTGCGCTCACCGTCGATGTTGAACTCGTTGTCGTGGTAGTTGCCCTGCCCCTTGTGGCTCATCCAGTGGTCGAACCCGGGCCGTGGGTCGTCGTCGTCCTCGCCCATGTGCCATTTGCCGATGTAGGCGGTCTCATAGCCGGCCTCCCGGAGACGGCGCGGATAGCCCGGGAGCGACGCGGGATAGTCGGTGAAGTTGTTGCGCACCCCGTGCCGGTGGGCGTATCGACCGCTGATCAGCGACGCCCGGCTCGGCGAGCAGAGCGACGTGGTCACGAAAGCGTTCGCGAACCGGCTGCCCTCCGCGGCCAACCGGTCGAGATGCGGCGTCTGGAACCACGGGAAGAGCGCCCGTGCCCCCTCCTCCCGTTGCACCACACCGAGGGCATCCCAGCGCAGATCGTCGGTGAGGATCACGAGCACGTTCGGGCGCGGGCTCTCCGCGCCGCCGACGCGTGCCAGCGCCGTCCATGCCGTCAGCGCACACCACACCAACACCAGGCGGCCGGAAAGCATCGCGGCGTCTCCTCGCGGATCGGGCAGGACGGCACTCTACCACGGAGGGAGCGACACTCGATCGCCACATCTCCGCGCCGGAATCGGCGTCGACTCGCCGAGCAGTGTCGGTTGCCGCGTCGGCGACCGATTCGCCCGCCCCCGGCCGCAGACTCGCACGGCGGACGCCGCCGGTCTAGAATCACGGGTCGCAGGACGGCGGTCATTTTCCTGGCATGCATGCCATTCCCGCATGCCAGGAGCTTCCATGAGCCGTCCGCCGCTCAACCGCATCGCGTTCGTCGGCAACTACGTTCCCCGCCAATGCGGTCTGGCGACCTTCACGCACGATCTCCGTGCCGCAGTCGTCGCTCAGCTCCCGGCCACCGAGTGTCATGTCGTCGCGATCGACGACGATCCGCTGGTCTACCCGCCCGAGGTGCGGTTGACCGCCACGTTCGACGATCCCGCCGCGTACCGCCGCGCCGCGGAGTGGATCACCATCGCCAACGCGGACGTCGTCTCGCTGCAGCACGAATACGGCATCTTCGGCGGTGCGGCCGGAAGTGACGTGCTCCATCTGCTCCGGGAGCTCCCGGTGCCCGTCCACACGACCCTCCACACCGTGCTGGCACGGCCGACGGTCGACCAACGGCGCGTGATGGACGAGATCCTCCATCTCTCCGCCCGCGTCGCCGTGATGACACAGCGGGGACGCAATCTGCTGCGCGCGATCCACGGGATGGCGGACGACCGCATCGACGTCATCCCACACGGGATTCCCGAGGCCGCGTTCGCCGGAACGCGAGCCTTCAAGGATCGACTCGGACTGGGGGATGCCGACGTCCTGCTCACGTTCGGCCTCCTCTCGCCGGGGAAGGGGATCGAGCAGATGATCATCGCCCTCCCGGAGATCGTGCGTCGCCACCCGAACGTCGTCTACCTGGTCGTCGGTGCCACGCACCCACGCCTCGTGCGCGACGAGGGAGAGGCCTACCGTGAGTCGCTCCAGCGGATGGTCGGGGAACTCGGCGTCGAACGACACGTGGTTTTCCACGACCGCTACGTCGCGCTTCCCGACCTCCTCGAATTCCTTGCCGCGACCGACATCTACGTCACCCCCTACCTCAACGAGGATCAGATCACGTCGGGAACGCTCGCCTACGCATTCGGCTGCGGGAAAGCGGTCGTCTCGACACCCTACTGGCACGCCCGGGAACTCCTCGCCGACGGTCGCGGCGTCCTCGTGCCGTTCCGCGATCCGGCCGCCCTGGGCCAGGCGGTCTGCACGCTGCTCGCCGATCCAACGCGGCGGGAGGCGCTCCGCCAGCGGGCCTGGGAGCTCGGCCGGGGGATGGTCTGGCCGCACGTCGCCGAACGGTACGCCGAAGCGTTCGCCACCACCCGGCTGGGGCACATCGTCAAGACCCGTCGTCACGCCGCCGCGCCGGCCGCGGCGACGGCCCGCCGCGCGCTGCCCGCGCTCGTGCTCGACCATCTCTGGCGACTGACGGACGCCACCGGTCTCCTCCAACATGCCACCTTCGACATCCCGGCCAGATCGGAGGGCTACTGCACCGACGACAACGCCCGCGCGCTGACGCTGATGGTGCACCTCGAGGAGCTCGGCCTGACGTCACATGCGACGCAGGCCGCCACGCCGACGTACGCCGCCTTTCTCGGGCACGCGTACGACGCAGGAAACGGCCGCTTCCGGAATTTCCTCGGCTACGACCGCCGCTGGCTCGACACGGGCGGCTCCGACGACTGCCTCGGGCGGGCGATCATGGCATTCGGGACGTGCATCGGACGCACCCGGCATGCCGGGCTGCGCCGCTTTGCCGCCCGTTTCTTCGATCCGGCGGTCAGGGCGGTGATCGGCACCAGCAGCCCGCGGGCCTGGGCGCTGGCGATCGTCGGTCTCCGCGAATACCTCGGCCGGTTCCCCGGTGATCGGCACGCGAGCGCCGCCGAACGTTCGCTGACCGATCGGCTGCTCGGGCTCCACGACCGCATCGCCACGGAATCGTGGCACTGGTTCGAGGACATCCTCGCCTACGAGAACGCGCGTCTCTGCCAGGCGTTGATCTGCAGCGGGCGAGATGGACGCCATCCACGGGCGCTGGAGGTCGGCCTGGCGACGCTTGAATGGCTCGGTGAGCGGCAGCGATCGGATACCGGACGATTCTCCCCCGTCGGGAGCCGTGGGTTCTCCAGGCAGGGGGGCGACACGGCCACGTTCGATCAGCAGCCGATCGAGGCCCAGGCGATGGTCGCGGCCTGCCGCGAGGCGTTCCGCGCCGTCGGCGATCCGATCTGGGTCGACCGCGCCTGGACCACGTTCGAATGGTTCCTGGGACACAACATGCTCGGCACCGCACTGTGCGATCCACGGACCGGCGGCTGCCGTGACGGCCTCCTCGAGGATCGGACGAACGACAATCAGGGGGCAGAGTCGACCCTCGCCTACCTCGGCGCCACCGTCGAGATGCGGCTTCTCGAGAGCGCGGCGTCGCCCACGCCGCCGCGTGGAGGGCGGACCGCCGATACGTGCCGTGCGCGTCCATGAACGTCACGCGGACCGGCGTCCTCCTGCGCCCCAACAACGCCCGGGTGCTCTACCGCCCCTTCGAACCCCCGAGCCCGCAGCGCGCGATCCACATCATCGGCCGCGTGATGCAGCTCTCCGACGACGAGGTGCACGCCCTGCTCACCGGGGTGCTCTCCGACTTCCACGGACGGCACCAGCGGCTCGTCCACTTCCTCGAGGAGCGGTTCGGCGCGGTCGCACACCACCTGCTCACCGACCGCCCCGTGTCGCCCGACCGCCGGCTGCTGATCGGCGCGTACTTCACCCAGGAATACGCCCTCGAGAGCGCCGCGCTCTTCAATCCCTCGCTCATCTGGCACCCGGACCAGAGCGGACTCCCCGCCCACTCGGCCCGCTTCATCCTCAGCCTCCGCGCGACGGGCGAGGGGCACGTGTCGAGCGTCGGCTTCCGCACCGGTACCGTGGATGCGGCGGGGAGCATCACGCTCAGCCCACCGACCGGGTTCGTGACCGCTCCCCGTGTGGTCGCCAATGCCACGTACGACAAGGGCCTGTTCCTGCAGAAGCTCGCCGAACTCGGCGTGACCGACGGGTTCGTCGATCCCGTTTTCGAGGTGCTCGGCGAACGGTTCACGCTCGGGCAACTCGAGGCCGCATTGACGGCGACCGGCAGTCACCAGCAGTCACGGATCCGGGAGTGGGCCCCGCTCGCGGCCGCGATCGAGGCGCTCGCCAAGGCCAACTACGAGATCGAATGCGACCCCGCGTCCGACATTTCCGAGCGCGTGCTCTTCCCCTACTCGCCCACCGAGACCAACGGAATCGAGGACGCCCGCTTCGTGCGTTTCGTCGAGGACGACGGCTCGATCCACTACCGTGCCACCTACACGGCGTTCGACGGTCACGTGACGCTGCCCCAGTTGGTCGAGACCGACGACTTCGTCCGCTTCCGCATGAGCACGCTCAACGGTCCGGAGATCGCCAACAAGGGAATGGCGCTGTTCCCACGCCGCATCCGGGGATCCTACGTGATGCTCTCGCGCCAGGATGGCGAGAACATCCACCTGATGGAGTCGGGCAGACTCCACTTCTGGCACGCCCGCCGGTTGCTCCTCCGGCCGACGCAGGCCTGGGAGCACGTCCAGGTCGGCAATTGCGGGTCACCGATCGAGACGACAGCCGGCTGGCTCGTGCTCACGCACGGCGTGGGCCCGATGCGGACGTATTCGATCGGTGCCGTGCTCCTCGACCGCGACGATCCGGCGAAGGTCATCGGCCGCCTCCACGAACCGCTGCTCTCGCCGCTCGAGAACGAGCGCAGCGGGTACGTGCCCAACGTCGTCTACAGCTGCGGGGCCGGAGTGCACGGGGGCCTGCTCGTGATCCCCTACTCGATGAGCGATTACGCGACGTCGTTCGCCACGGTTCCCCTCGCCGACGTGCTCCGTGCGCTGACGGCCGACCGGGCCTGATCCCCGCGACGGGCCGCGTTCCGGCTACGATGTCGGCAGCGGTCCAGCCGTCCCGCCCGCACGGCCTTCGCAACAGGCCGGGCGCGTCCGCCCGAGAGGGAACCCCAGCCGATGGACCGATCCGCGTGCGTGTCACTCGATCGCGCCGATCCCCTCGCCCCGAAGCGCGCCGCCTTCGCCATCCCCGCGGGGCTGATCTACCTCGACGGCAAGTCCCTCGGCGCGCTGCCTCGTCACGTCCCGGAACGCATCCGCGACGTGGTGGAGCGGCAATGGGGCGGGGCACTGATCCGATCCTGGAACGAGCACGGCTGGCTCACGCTGCCGCGTCGGGCGGGTGACCGGATCGCCCGCCTGATCGGCGCGCCGGCGGGGAGCGTCATCGCGGGCGACACCATCTCCGCGAACCTCTTCAAGCTCGTCGGAGCCGCCGCGAAGCTCGCCCCCTCGCGCCGCGTCATCCTCTCGGACGACGGCAACTTCCCCTCCGATCTCTACGTGGCCGCGGGTTTCCGCGACCTCGTCGATAATGGCTACACGCTGGAGATCGTCGCGCCGGAAGAGGTGATGGACGCGATCGACGAGCGCGTCGCCTTCACGCTGCTGACCGAGGTCGATTACAGGACGGCGCGCCGCCACGACATGCGGGCGCTGACGGCCCGCGCCCATGAGTGCGGCGCGCTGACGATCTGGGATCTCGCCCACTCGGCCGGGGCCCTGCCCGTCGATCTCACCGGA
>SXWC01000147.1 GCA_005789975.1 Planctomycetaceae bacterium | reverse complement strand
TGTAGGCGCTGACGTTGAACTGACCGATGTCGTCGCCCCAGATCACGAGGATGTTGGGCTGTTTTCCAGCCTGCGCCCGGGCCTCCGGGACAAGCGTCGTCAACGCGGCCAGAACAACCATCATCAACGCGGTGCGGGGACGATTCACGCCATGGACTCCAAGTGGGGTGTTCAATCAACGGGATCTGCCGGCTCGCCCGCCCTCTTGCGGATGACCCGGTGATCGCGACACGATACCCTGTATTTCACGCGACTACCGGCTTTTTGGCAATGCGGCTTCGGTCAAAATGCCGTCGGACGGCGTGGGAATCGTTGAACGGGAAATGTGAGCAGATGCGGAAAGAGTTCGATGATTTCGACGCCTGGGGCGAAGCCATTCAGGGAGCCGACCTGCGGCTGGTGTGTGACGGTGTCGAGAAGCCGGTGTGGCAGCTCACCGTGCGGCAGATAGCCTCCGTGACACTGCAGATGGCGCACGAAGGGGGCGGGAACCTCTGCTTCGGCGGCAACACGCACCGGGGCACGCTGATCTACATGCCGCTCGGCGATCCGCATCGGCATGTCGTCAACGGTGAGAGGCTGGACGACCGCTCGCTGCTGGTCATTCCGCCAGGGGGTGATTTCTGCATCCAGGTGAGGAAGCGGTCGCATGCCTGGTGCTCGGTGGCCTTGCCGGAGGACGTCCTCGGTGCTCATGGCGACAGGAGCCACGTGCTGCGGGCCGATCCGATGCGGGTCCGGCGGCTCAGGCGACTGGTGGAGCAGCTGACGCAGATGGAAGCGGGGGCAGAGGCCCCTCCCGCCGGCTCCACCCAGACGCAGGCCGATGCGAACGCGGCGCGGCGGGTGATCACGGATGCACTGTCCTGCATCGGCCCGCGGGAATCCCCCCGAGCCCCCGTGGGTCGTCCCAGAGTCGATCGCACGGAGGTGGTCCGCCGCGTGGTCACGATTCTCGACGGCAACCCGATGGGCCACCGGTCGATCGCCGATCTCGCCGTCTCCGTGGGCGTCCACCCGCGGACGCTGTCGCGGGTGTTTCACGACATGTATGGCGTGTCGCCGCGGCACTTCGTGCGGCTACGGACTCTTCACACGGTCCGCCGCTCGCTCCGTGAAGCAGATCCCGCCCGCGACACGGTCGCCCGGATTCTCGCCCGCCACGGGGTCTGGGAACTGGGCCGCTTTGCCGGCCTCTATCGCCGCCAGTTTGGCGAGGCGCCGTCACGCACCCTGCGGGGCACATGAGCATCACGCCACCGGCTCATGCCCGTGCCTTGGCGTCGATCACCTGCAGGAGTTCGTCCCAGCTCTTCACGAAGGCGGTCGCCCCCTGCGCCTGGAGCTCGAGGCCGAGGGCCGCGAGATCGATGCCGGCCCGCGACACCTCGAAGAGCGTGCGGCTGCTCGTGCCGCCCCCCTGCGAGAGCACGCCGCCGAGCGTGCCATGATCGGCGAACGCCAGAAGCGTCCCCTCGGGCATGGTGTTGATCGTGTGCGGAGCGGCCAGATCCCGCACGTAGAGATGGTCGCAGAGCGCGGGATCCTTCGTGCCCGTGCTCGCCATCAGGAGCCGTTGCGGCAGGGCGCCGAAGTTGGCCAGCCGCTGCCAGCGGTCCGCCGCCAGGACCGCGCGGTAGGCGGCGTAGGTCTGCGCGCCGATGGCGATGCCGACCGTATTGGCCAGGCCGGCGGGCAGTTGCTTCGCCGTGGCCCCGTCCCAGCGGCTGATGAAGAGCGACGCCACCGAACAGACCCGTGGGTCGAGACCCGCGTCGATCCGCCGCTCGATTCCCCGCAGGTAGGCTTCCGCCGCGGCGAGGTATTGGTCGCGGGTGAAGAGCAGCGTCACGTTCACGGGCACGCCCGCGGCGATCGCCTCCTCGATGGCCGGCAGACCCTCCCTCGTGCCCGGGATCTTGATGAACAGGTTCGGCCGCGCCGCCCTTGCGTGCAGGTCGCGGGCCGCCGCCAGCGTGCTTGCCGTGTCGTATGCCAGTCGCGGCGACACCTCGAGCGACACCCAGCCGTCGAGCCCGCCACTACGGTCGTGAACCGGCCGGAAGAGGTCGGCGGCCCGCACGAGGTCTTCGGTGGCGAGTTCAAAGAACAGCCGCTCGCCCGAGAGCCCCTGCTTGACCTTCTCGGCGATGGCGGCGTCGTAGGCGGTGCTGGCCCTGACCGCGAGGTTGTAGATCGTGGGATTGCTCGTGAGGCCGGTCACGGAGAGGTCGCGGATGTACCGGGCGAGAGTGCCGTCATCTAGCATCGTGAGGGTGATGTTGTCTAGCCACAGGCTCTTGCCGAGACGGTGCAGGGAGGTTGTGATGGCCGACATGAAGACCTCGTGGAGTGCGGGGGAGAGCGGGCAAACACCGTTCGCCGTCCGGGAGATTATCCGTCGTCGCGGCCATTGACGAGATCGAGAATGTCAGCGCCAAAGTCGGCCAGCCGTTTCTCGCCGATGCCCTTGCAGCGGAGCAGGGCGGCTGGCGAGGCGGGTTTTTCCCGGGCGATGGCCCGCAACGCCTTGTCGTCGAGAATTGTCCAGGCGGGCTTGCCGCGGGCCTCGGCGATCCGTCGCCGCCACTTCCGGAGCCGTTCAAAGAGTTCGCGGTCCACGCCCTGCCAGTCGTCATCATCGGCTTTCGTCGTTTTCGCCGTCTTACCGGCCCGAGGCTCGAGCAGCACCACCGACCGTTGTCCCCGCAGGACCTCCCAGGAACGGTCATTGAGCGTCACGACCGGACGGTCGCCGCCGGTCCGGGAGAGCAGCTCCTGATCGAGGAGCTGGTGGACGAGGTTTTCCGCCGCCCGCTGGTCGAGCGTCGAGAGCAGGCCGAAGGTCGAGAGCTGGTCGTGTCCGTGGCGGACGATGCCGTCGGTCCTCGCGCCCCGCAGCACCTCGCAGACGTGACGGACCCCGAATCGCTCCTGCACGCGGGCGACGCAGGAGATGATCTTCTGGGCCATGACGGTGGCGTCGGGCAGGCTCTCGGTTTCACCGAGGCAGACGTCGCAGGCGCCGCAGGTGTCGGCGGGATAGGCCTGGCCGAAATATTCGGAGAGCGCTGCATGGCGGCAGCGGGCGGCCTGTGCATAGCGGCGCATCGCATGCAGATGCTCGGCCTGGGAGGCGATGAGTCGTTCCTGCTCGTCGGGTTCGAGATCCGACTCCGCTGCGCTCTTGCGCACGAGCGATTCCCAGCTGAAGACGTCCGCCGACGAATAGAGGAGCACGCATTCGGCGGCGAGCCCGTCGCGTCCGGCGCGGCCCGTCTCCTGCTGGTAGGCCTCGAGGCTCTTGGGAAGCGATGTGTGCAGCACGAGGCGGACGTCGGAGCGGTCGATCCCCATGCCGAAGGCGACGGTGGCCACCACCACGTCGATCGTCTCGCGGGCGAAGGCTTCCTGGGTCTTGTGCCGCTGCGTGGGGTCGAGGCCGGCATGGTAGGGCCGGGCGAGGATGCCGTCGGCCGCGAGCCGCTCCGCGAGCCGCTCCGTCTCCTTTCGCGAGATGCAGTAGACGATCGACGCCTCCCCCTTGTGCCGGCCCAGGATCGCCAGCGTCTGGGCGATCCGGTCGGTCCGGGGCACGACGCGGTAGACGAGGTTTGGACGGTCGAACGTCCCCACCAGCCGTGCCGGATCGCGGAGATCCAACTGGCGGGCGATGTCGTCTCGCACCCGGGGCGTGGCCGTGGCGGTGAAGGCGTGGATGCTGGCCGAGGGAAAGCGTTCGCGGAGCAGGGCGAGCTGCCGGTATTCCGGCCGGAAGTCGTGTCCCCAGTGGCTGATGCAGTGGGCCTCGTCGATCGCGAATCGCTTGACGCCGACGCGGGCGAGCACGTCGAGGAGCCCCGTGTTCACCAGCCGTTCGGGAGCGACGAAGAGCAGTCGGAGTTCGCCGGCCGCCAGGCGGTTGCGGACGTCCCCCCGTTCCTCCTGGGACATCCCGCCATGGAGCGCCGCGGCCGGGTATCCGATCGCCTCGAGGGCATCGACCTGGTCCTTCATCAGGGCGACCAGCGGCGAGATCACGACGTCGGTCGAGTCGCCCACCAGTGGCGGCAGTTGGTAGCAGAGGCTCTTGCCCCCGCCCGTCGGCATCACGACCAGCGAATCCCGACCCTCGAGGGCGGCCTTGATGGCCTCCGACTGAAGCGGCCGGAGGCGGTCGAAGCCCCACCACCGCGAGAGCACCGCCGTGATCCGCGCGTCATCGACGAGCACTGCGTCGTTCGGACCGGCTTCGGTCCCGGCTTGCTCCGGCACGGCTGCACCTTCCTCTGGCTTCGGGGGCCGCAGGATACCAGCGCCGGGCGGAGGCCATCGGAGATCAAGCCCCCTGCCGTCGCCCCGTTCACGGGAAAAACGCCTGGAACTCGGCCTTGCCCGGCCGTCCGTGGACGAAGTCATCCACGACCTTCGTCCACGTGATCGTCCGGCGGAATCGCCGGGGGTTTCCAGGGTCGATGATCTTCGCATCCTGCTCAGGCTGGCTCGTTCCCCAGCCTGCTAGAATCGCCGGCATGCTCTGGATCGCCTGGAAGATGCTGATCGGGAATCGGGTGAAATACCTCGGCATCGTCTTCGGGGTGGTCTTCGCCGCGCTCTTGATCGCGCAGCAGTCGTCGATCTTCTGCGGGCTGATGTCGCTCACCATCAGCCAGATCCGCGACGTCGAGGGGCCGGGCATCTGGGTGATGGACGAGAAGGTGCAGTTTGTCGATGACGTCAAACCGCTTTCCGACACCGAACTGTTTCGGGTCAAGGGCGTGCCGGGGGTGGCGTGGGCGGTGCGGTTTTACAAGGGCATCGCCCGGGCGCGACTGGAAGAGGGAAGTTTCGAGCAGATGATCCTGCTGGGGCTCGACGACGCCACCCTCGTCGGTGCTCCCGACGGCATCTTCATGGGCTCGATCGCGGATCTGCGGAAGCCCGATGCCGTGATCATGGACGACGCCGGCTACCGGCGGATCTGGCCCGGCCAGCCTTACCGGCTCGGCCGCGTGTTCGAGATGAACGACCGCCGGGCGGTGCTCGTCGGCCTCACCAAGGCGAGCCGCACCTTCCAGAGCTTTCCGATCGTCTACACGCGATACAGCCAAGCGGTGGTCTTCGCGCCCCGGGAGCGAAAGGTGCTCTCGTTCGTGCTCGCCGAGGCGGCCCCGGACGTGCCCGCCGAAGAGGTCTGCCGGCGGATCAGCGAGCAGACGGGGCTGCAGGCCATGACGCGGAATGCGTTCATCTGGAAGACCATCCGCTACTACCTGGCCAAGACCGGCATCCCCGTCAACTTCGCCGTGACGGTTCTGCTCGGATTCATCGTGGGTACGGCGATCGCCGGCCAGACGTTCTACCTGTTCACGGTCGAGAACATCCGGCAGTTCGGCGCGCTCAAGGCCATGGGCACCGGCAACGGAACGATCCTGGGCATGGTCCTCTTTCAGGCCTTGCAGGTGGGTGTCGTCGGGTATGGCGTCGGGATCGGGCTCGCGGCGCTCTTCGGCTTCGGCACCCGCGCCTTTTCGAGGCTCGCCTTTTTCATGCCGTGGCAGGTGCTCGTGATCACCGCCGCGGCGGTTTTCCTGATCGTGCTCCTGGCGAGCCTGCTGTCGATCCGCAAGGTGCTGATCGTCGATCCCGCCATCGTATTTCGAGGCTGAAGGAGAGCGATCAGTGGCTGGCACGCAAGGCCCGCATCCGGCTCCCGTACCCGGTGAGGTCGCCATTCGGGTCCGCGGAGTGACCAAGGATTTCGGCTCCGGCGGATCGCTCATGCGCGCGCTTCGCGGCGTCGATCTCGAGGTTTCCTACGGCGAGTTGCTGATGCTCGTCGGGCCGAGCGGTTGCGGCAAGACGACGCTGGTCTCGATCGTCGCCGGCACGCTGGAGCCGACGGCCGGCGACGTCGTCGTGCTCGGGCAAGACCTCGTCAGCATGCCCCGGGGGGCGAAGGTCCGCTTTCGCCGCGATAACGTGGGCTTCGTCTTTCAGGCCTACAACCTGCTGCCGAGTTTGACGGCGGTGGAAAATGCCGCCGTTCCGCTGCTGATCGCAGGCTGGAGGCGGTCGCGGGCCGTCGATGCGGCGGCCGACGTGCTCGACACCCTGGGCCTCGGTGATCGGCTGGCCAGCCTGCCGAGCGAACTCTCCGGCGGCCAG
>SXWC01000146.1 GCA_005789975.1 Planctomycetaceae bacterium | reverse complement strand
CGAGACGTTCGTGACCCGGAAGATCACCCGGGCGGCCACGCGGATCAAGCTCGGGCTGCAGAAGAAGCTGCACCTCGGCAACCTCGATTCCCAACGCGACTGGGGCTTCGCCGGCGACTACGTCGAGGCGATGTGGCTGATGCTCCAGCAGGACACCCCCGACGACTACGTGATCGCGATGAACGAGCTCTCTTCGGTCCGCGACTTCTGCGAACAGACCTTCGCCCGCCTCGACCTCGATTACCGTGACTTCGTCGAGGTCGATCCCCGCTATTACAGGCCCGCCGAGGTCGACCTGCTGCTCGGCGACAGTACCAAGGCCCGCACGGGGCTCGGCTGGATGCCGCGGACAAACTTCCAGCAACTGGTCGACATGATGGTCGAGGGGGATCTGGCCCTCGCCCGTCAGGAGGCCCTCATCCAGGGTCTGACGGCACCCGTGCGGAAGGCTGCTTGAACGACGGCACGCGGGAGTGTTACCGATGACGATGATCTCGTATGCCCAGAACTTCGAGGACGTGATCCTCAACCGCGTGTTTCACAACGTGGCCAACGGCCGCTACGTCGACGTCGGCGCGTTCGACCCGACGATCGACTCGGTCACGAAACACTTCTACGACCATGGCTGGTCCGGGGTGAACATCGAACCGGTCGAGCGATTTCATCGGAAGTTCGTGGCGGAGCGACCCCGCGACTGGAACCTCAACGTGTGCGTCGGCTCCGCCGTCGGCACCGTCGATTTCCAGGAATGGGGCGACTCGGGCCTGTCCACGATCCGCGAGGTCTTCGATGCCGATGTGGTGGCCGGCCTCGGCTTCGCCCGCACGACCCGCACGCTTCCGATGACGACGCTCGCCGAGATCACGCGGCAACTCGACGGCCAGGACGTGCAGTTTCTGAAGATCGACGTGGAGGGCGCCGAGCGGGACGTGCTCCTCGGGGGTGACTGGCGGTCGTTCCGTCCCCGCGTGATCCTGCTCGAGGCCATCAAGCCGAAGCTGCCGGGCTCGGACCCTTATTCCTTCGAACCGTTGTGGTACGAGTGGGAGGGTTTGCTCTTCGGGCACGGCTACGAGTTCGCCCTCTTCGACGGGCTCAATCGCTACTACTACCGCCGTGAGGAGTCGTCGCTCCGCGGCCCGCTCTCGTATCCCGCCAACGTGACCGACGGCTTCCAGCTCGTCCGCGGCCATTTTCTGTCGAGTCAACGCAAGGCCGGCTAGCGGCCGCCCGCCGATGGAAAGGAATCGCCGTGAACATCTGGTTCGACGTCACCGGCCTGACCGAGTGGAATCGGCCGCAACTGACGGGCATCCAGCGGACGACCGTCGGCATCCTGAACGGGCTGATCGAAAGAAACGTGGCCGTCGGGATCGTGCACTTCGATCCCCGTCGCCGTGAGTTCGTCCGGCTGAGCCTCGCCGACCTGCCGCTGGCGGTTCGCCGCCACATCGCGTCCGCAGCGGCGGAAACGGTCCTGCCCGGGGCGCAGGTGACGGGCGGGCCTTCCGGCCTGAAGCGATGGATCTCCCGCGAGGCGATCTTCGGGGCGTCGCCGGCGGCCAACGATCTGCGGACCGCGTTTCGACAGTTCAAGATCGCGGGGCGGCACCTGCGGCGACATGCCGCCCGCTGGGCCCGGACCCGCTGGTCGACGCCGGACCTGACCTCCCCGCCCTCTCCTCGCATCACGGGAATGCCGCCGGGCACCACCGCCCCCCGCCCGGCCAAACCGCTCGGGGGCGACGGCCCCTTCGCGGCCGGTGACGTTCTCTGCTCGCTCGGCTGCACCTGGACCCTGCCCGGCCATGCCCCCGCCGTCGCCGCCGCGCGACACCGGGGCGTGCGGGTGCTGCGGATGATCTACGACGTCATCCCGGTCATCCGGCCGCAGTGGGTCGCCCCGGAGCACACCCGCGAGTTCACCACCTGGGCCCGCAGCGTCCTCACCGAATCGGACCACGTGTTCACGATCTCCGAATTCTCGAAGCACGAGATCGAAAACTACTGCCGTGAGTGCCGCTTCGAGCCACCGCCGCTCTCGGTCGTCAGGCTCGGCGACGTGCTCGATGCCGTGGAGGAGGCCGTCCCGCCACCGCTGCCCCGGTTCGTGCCGACCAGGCCGTTCTTCATCTGCGTCTCGACGCTCGACATCCGGAAGAATCATCGGCTGCTGTACGACGTCTGGAGCATCCTCGCCGCCCGTGATCCCGACGCCTGTCCGGACCTGCTGTGCATCGGCACGCCGCATCTCTACGTCGACGACCTGCTCCACGAGATCCGCCACGATCGGGCGGTCAACGGCCGCATCCACCTGCTGGAGAGCGTCGATGACCGGGAGCTCTCCTGGTATTACTCCCACTGCAGGGCCACGATCTATCCCTCGCGGTACGAGGGCTGGGGGCTGCCCGTGGCCGAGAGCCTCGGCCACGGCAAGTTCTGCCTCGCCTCACATGCGGCGAGCATGCCCGAGATCAGCCGGACGTTGCCGGCGTTTTTCGATCCACGCGATCCGCAGGAGCTGCTTCAACTCGTCGTTCGCGTGCTGCACGACCCCGCCTGGGTCGGCGAACGGGAACAGCTGATCCGCGATTCATTCGTGCCGACGCCCTGGACCCACACGGCCGGTCAACTGCTGGCGGAAATCGACAGACGACCACAAGCGAGCACCGAGGCGGCCTGAGATCCGCCCGCCCCGGAACAACGCGACGGGAATCCGGCAGACCATGCTTCTCCGACAGGCGCTGCGAACGTTCGAAAAACGGTGCCTGCGTCCGTGGGGCCGAACGCTGACCCATGCGTTGGGCGGCAGGCGGCCGCGCGGCGACCGGGTCGCCCAGCTGGAGGAACGGGTCGCGAAGCTCGAGTCGCTCGTCCGCGAACTGACCGGCCTCGCCTATCTGCGGCTCGCCGAGGACGACGCGGCCGCCGAAGACCACCGGACACCCGCATGACGCGGCCGCTCACCATCCTCATCGACCTCCGCGTCGCGCAGTTCAATGGCGACCGGGGAATCCCGGCCTACAGCCAGAGCCTCGCCGCCGAACTCTGCCGGGCCTTCCCGGCGCACCAGTGGCGGTTGCTCCACGACGAGCGGTTTCCACCGTCGTCGCGCGCCGCCGAACTCGCCGCCCACGGCGTCTGGTGCACGGCGACGCAACTGGAGGCCGACGCCGCCTGCCGGGTCGATGCCCTGATCACGGGCTGCTTTTTTCTCCCGTCTCATGAATGCGACGCCGACTTCCTGCTTCCGCCGTGGCTGCGGCGGCAACAGCCGCGACGGCTCGGCATCGTCTACGACCTCATCCCCCTGCTCTTTCCCGACCGCTACCTCGCCAAGGCGCAGGCGCGACGCCAATATGAAGACTGCCTGGGGCTGCTCCGCGGTTCGGATCATCTCTTCGGCATCAGCCGGTCAACCTGCGCCGACACGGTCCGCCACGCGGCGGTCGATCCCGGGCGGGTGCATTGCATCTACGGCGACATCGACCACCGCAAGCGGGAGCTGATGCGTCTGCCGGCAGGCGACACCGCCGCGGTCCCGGCCAGCCACGGCCTCGTCGGCCCCTACTGCGTCTTCATCGGCGGAGACGACTGGCGAAAGAACCTCGAGGGAATGGTCCGCGGCTTCGCGGTGTTTCATCGCGATCACCCCGATCACCAGTTGGCGATCGTCTGCACGCTCTCCGCCGATCGTATGGCCCGGCTCCGGCAGATCGCGGCGGACAGCGGACTCCCCGACCATGCGGTCGTCTGCACGGGCTACGTCTCGACCGAGGATCTTGTCGGCCTCCTGCGGCACGCGGCCATGCTCGTCTACCCGTCGCTCTACGAGGGCCTGGGGCTCCCGATCCTCGAGGCTTACGGGTGCGGGGTGCCCGCCGTCGGCTCGGCGACGTCGTCGGTGCGCGAGCTGCTGATCCCCGAACTCACCTTCGATCCCGCCGAGCCGACCTCGATCGCGGCCTCCATGCGACGGCTGCTGGGCGAACCGGGAATCGCCGACAGATCGCTCGCCTTCGGCCGCGACCTGCTCGCCGGCCTCGGCTGGTCGCGGGCCGCCACGGAGGTGATGCGGCATCTCGACGAGAAGCCGCCGCGGCGGCGGCCCGGGAGACTGGCCGTCGTGGCGGCGCTGCCCCCAGCGCAGACGGCGATCGCCCCCTTCACCGTCCGCCATCTGCAGCCGCCCTCGTGGCGGACGGATTTCTTCGACGCCAACCCGGGGCCGACGGTCGCGGCGCCGGAGGGGCTGCTGCCCACCAGTCGCGTGCTCCCGGTGGAGGTGCTGCGGCCGGCGCTCGACCGCGGCCCGCACTCGACGGTGATCCACGTGCTCGGCAACTCACCGCACCACGTCAAGGTACTCGAGGCGTTGATGCGGTCGCGGGGCGCCGGCGGGGCAAGGCGGCTTGCCTACCTGCACGAGGCCAATCTCACGGTTCCCTTCCGGCACTGGCTGGCCGCCGACCTCCTCCTGCTGCCCGCGGCCCAGCCGGCCGCGAACGCGGCTCCGTGGGTCCGGCGGGCGCTCGACACGCTGCCCGACATCGGCCGCTGCCTGCGGTTTCTCGCGGAGCACGCGGAGCTCGACGGCCTGATCGTCAACTCGGCCGCCTGCCGGGACCTCGTTCGCAGTGCGATCGGACCGCTCGCGGACCGCTGGACGATCGACGTGGCGTTCCTCCCGATCGAGCCGGCGGCGGAACGGCCCGCGGCATCCGCACACGGGCCGCCCGACGCTCAGCCGCCGGAAACACGCCCGCTGCGAATCGGCAGCTTCGGGATCACGGGGGACGGCAAGCGACTCGACTGTGTGGCCAAGGCCGTCACGCTCCTCGCGCGACGACGGCCGGCCCGGCTCGTGATCGCCGGCTGGGAGGCGGCCCGCTACTGCCGCCGCACCGGCATCGACGCGGTCACCTGCGTGGAGGTGCACGACTCGCCTGACGACGACCGGATGCTCGGCCTGATGCGGGGAGTGGACGTCGCCGTCCAGCTCCGCGAGACGAGCCATGGCGAATCCTCGGCGGCCGTCGGACAACTCCTCGGCCTCGGGAAGCAGCTCGTCGTCACCGGCGCGGGCAGTTTCGCCGAACTCCCGCCCACCCTGACCACCTTCGTCGCCGCCGATTGCACGCCGACCGTGCTGGCCGGGGCGATCGACGCCGCGTCGCGTCGGGACATCGACGAGACCGCACTGGCCGCGATTCTCGCAGCCTTCTCTCCGGCCGCGTTCACGGCCCGGCTCGGCGGGATTCTCGCCTCCGCATGAGGCGGCGCACCGTGGGTCGCACCTTCCGCCGGCGGCACGTTCGGCGTGTGTTTCAACGCAGGTCTCATGCGGCCGAGCGCGGTATCATGCCCCAAACTCGTTCCCACTGCTTCCGGAGCCCGCCCACATGGATGCCGTTCTCACCGCCCGACACAGCCCGTGGCTCCTCATGGTGATCGCGGCGGCCTGCCTCGCCCCGACCATGGCGACCGCCGGCGACACGTGGCACCAGTGGCGCGGGCCGAACCGCGACGGCTTGGTGGCCGGCGCCGCCTGGCCCGACGGCCTCGAGCAGGCGCGGTTGGAGAAGCAGTGGCGGATCGACCTCGGCCCGAGTTATTCGGGGCCCGTGGTCGCCGGTGATCTCGTGATCGTCACCGAGACACGCGATGCCGCCACCGAGCATGTGCGGGCGATTGACCGGGCGACGGGACGGGAACGCTGGCACGCCGAATGGGAGGGGGCGCTGCGGGTGCCCTTCTTTGCCGCCTCGAACGGCTCCTGGATCCGGTCCACGCCCTGCATCGACGGCGACCGCGTCTACGTCGCCGGCATGCGCGACACGCTCGCCTGCCTCGACGTCGCCACAGGACGGGAACACTGGCGGGTCGATTTCATGGACGCACTCGAGAGCCCCCTGCCCGCGTTCGGATTCGTCTCGAGCCCGCTGGTGGTCGGCGAACATGTGTTCGTGCAGGCGGGTTCGGGATTCGTAAAGCTCGACAAGCTGACCGGCGACATCGTCTGGCGTGTGCTCGATGACGGCGGCGGCATGTCGGGCAGCGCCTTCTCATCGCCCTATCCGACCGTGATCGGCGGCGTGCCGCAGATTCTCGTGCAGGGCCGCGAGGAGCTCGCCGGCGTCGATCCCGACAAGGGCACCGTGCTCTGGAAGACGCCGGTCGAGGCCTTCCGTGGCATGAACATCGTCACCCCCACGGTCTGCGACGGTCGCGTGTTCACGACGAGCTACGGCGGCGGCTCGTACCTGTTCGCGATCGACCCCTCGCGGGCCGACGAGCCGGTGGAGCAGGTGTGGCGAAACAAGATCCAGGGCTACATGTCCACGCCCATCGTGATCGCTCAGCATGCCTACGTCCATCTCCGCAACCAGCGGTTCGCATGCCTCGACCTCGCCACCGGCAAGGAGGACTGGATCACGACCCCCTTCGGCCGCTACTGGAGCATGGTCGCCCAGGGCGACCGCATCCTCGCGCTCGACGAGACCGGCGACCTCCGGCTCATTCGGGCGACGCCCGAGAAGTATGAACTGCTCGGCGAGGCGCGGGTGGCCGCGGAGGAAAGCTGGGCCCACCTGGCCGTCGAGGGGGATCAGCTTCTCGTCCGCGACCTCAAGGGGCTCACGGCGTATCGCTGGCGCTGAGCCTGGCCCGCAATCACCCGCGACGGTGGAGCCGGTCGTCGAGTGTCGGCCGGCGGAGCACGATCATCGGATCCGCCTCGGCCCGCACGGCCGCCATGCTCATCGGCTTGGCGAGGACCATGCCCGCCACGAAGCCGGCGATGTGGGCCGAGTAGGCGACACCGCCGCCCCCCCCCTGGTCGAAGAAGCCGCTGACGATCTGGAACAGAAACCAGATTCCCACGGCCACGTAGCCCGGCACGTCGATCATCATCCGCATCAGGATCACGCTCACCCGCCGCTGGGCATGGAGCACGAGATAGCCGCCGAGCACCCCGGAGATCGCCCCCGACGCCCCGAGGCAGGGCGTGAGCGCGGCCTCCCCGGAACTGTTGAGCGCCACGAAGGTGAGCGATGCGATGATGCCGGTGGCGAGATAGAAGATCAGGTACTTCCCATGGCCCATGTCGTCTTCGATGTTGTCGCCGAAAATCCACAGAAACCACATGTTGCCGAGCAGGTGCATGATGCTGCCGTGCATGAAGATGGCGGTGAGGAGCGTCATCCACGGGGGGATCGGCGTCGCCCGCAGGCCGGGATCGTTGACTTGGATGTCCCCCTGGGGCGTGTGGATCGTCCGCAGCGACGGCTCGAGCTGGATGTCCTGTCCGGTGATGATCTCCTTCGGCACCTGCACGTAGGCCATCGTGAATTCCTCGTTGCTGCCCATGCCCTGGAGCACGGCGAACACGAAGACGTTGATGGCGATCAGGGCGATCGTCACGAAGGGGAAAGTCCTGCGGTCGGAGTTGTCGTCGCCAACGGGAAAGACCATGGGGAGTGATCCGCCTGGGATGGGTGGAGGAACGTACGGTGAGTGTGGCGTCAGCGGATGAAGCGATGCACCATCGTGTGCGTTGAGATCTGACCGGGGTCGAGCCGCACGCTCGGCCAGTCGGCGTGATGGATGCTGTCGGGATACTTCTGGGTCTCGAGGCAGATGCCGCCGTTGGCGGCGTAGACCGCGCCCGCCTTGCCCTTCAGAGTACCGTCGAGAAAGTTGCCCATGTAGACCTGCACCCCGGGCTGATCGGAGAGCACCTCGAGCATCCGGCCGCTCGCCGGATCCCGCAGCGTCGCGGCGATCCGCAGGCCTCCGTCGGGCTTCCAGTCGCGGACGACGTAGTTGTGATCGACACCGCGGGGCGTGCCCGGCGCGGCATCTGGCGGGAGGGTCTCGATCGCCGCGCCGCAGCGGCCCCACGGCCTCCGCTCGGGTCGGAAGTCGAACGGAGTGCCCTCGACCGGGGCGAAGGTGCCGGTCGGGATGGAGCCGGCATCGACCGGCAGGTAGCGGTCGGCGGCCACGGCCAGTTCGTGGTCGCGGATCGAGCCTGAGGCATGGCCGGCGAGGTTCCAGTAGGTGTGATGCACCATGTTCACGATCGTGGGGGCGTTGGTCGTCGCCCGCATCTCCACCACGAGTTCGCCCGCGGGCGTGAGGGTGTAGGCCGCCTCCGCCACGAGACGGCCGGGATAGCCCTCGTCGCCGTCGGGCGACACCAGCTCGAACGCCACGCAGGGGCCGCGGGGCGTGATTCGCGGGGTGCCCTTCCAGAGCTTCTTGTCGAAGCCGACGACGCCGCCGTGAAGGTGGTTGGGCCCGTTGTTGGTGGCGAGCGTGTGGACCTGGCCGTCGAGTTCAAACGTCCCGCAGGCGATCCGATTGGCACAGCGGCCGCAGATCGCGCCGAAAAAGGGTCGATCCTTCAGATAGCCCTCGAGGGAGTCGAAGCCGAGCACCACGTCCACCGGCGGCCCTTGCTCGCCATCGCGGGGGGGCACCACGAGGCTCGTGAGGGTCGCCCCATAGTCGGTGACGGTCGCCTTCCAGCCGCCGGCGACCTCGAGCGTGTAGAGCCGCGCCGGCCTGCCATCGGGCAACACGCCAAAGGGCTTCACCGTCGGGGCGGTGAACCCGGCGGCTGTGGGCGACGCGGACATCTTCTCTCCTCCAGCTGGCTTCAGCGCGTCGTCCGCGAGGCAGGTGAAGCACCAGGTGACGACGGCGGGGGCCACTGCGGCACGGAGCGATCTGGTCGCGAGCATCGTCACCCCTTCGACCGACGCAAGCGGTTCGTCACGTCCCCTGCGACTTCGCCGCGGCGCGGGGCCTGGGCGTGGTCTCCGCCTCTTCCTGCTTGACCGCGATCCAGCCGTCGATGCTCCACGGTCCGCCGCCATACGCGGCGAGCGTGAGCAGCCCCCCTCCAATCGCGAGGTTTTTCATGAACTGGATCGTCTGCAACTGCCGCTGGCCGGCGTCGGCAAACTTCCAGAAATCGTGGAAATAGAAGGTGGCGGCCATCAGGAAGACGAATAGAAAAAAGGCCCCGATTCTCGTCCAGGCGCCGAGGATCAAAGAGAGGCCCCCGATCAGCAAAAGCCCGATCGCGCCGAAGAGTGCGAACTTCGGATTGGGCACCCCTTCCGACGCCATGTAGGCGGCGGTGGAGGAGAACTGCGTCACCTTGTTGACGACGGCACTGACGAACACAACGGCGATCATGAGCCGTCCGAGCAGCGACACGAACCCCTGCACGGCATCTGCCATCTGCTGCATCGAAGCTCTCCTCGAACCGGGCGACTCAGCGCAAATGGTCGCCCACGGGCCCCGACGGGGCAAGGGGGAAAATCTGCGGGATTCAGGCCCGTTTGTCCCGCGTGACGCCCGCCGACCCAACCGACGGTGGAACACGTCTCCCCGGGCAGGATGCGAAAATCACCGGCCGGGGAAACCCTCGGCGTTTCCCCCGGACAACCCGCGTGGAGCGGCGACGGCGGGCTCGTCCCGCGTGATGCAATGCACGCCCCCGCGGCCGCGGACCAGTTCGCGGCAGTCGAATGGCTCGATCCGGCGGCCCGGGAAGCATTCCCCGATGGTCTTCAAGGCCGGCTCGTCGGTCGGGCCGCCGAAGACGGGCACCACGACGAGACCGTTGGCGACGTAGAAGTTCAGGTGGCTTGCCGGCAACTGCGCCGCCTCGAAGGCGAACCTGGCCGGGATGTCCACGGGCACGACCTCGAGCCGGCGGCCGCGGGCATCGACATGCCGACGGAGCAACTCCAGGTTGGCCTCGAGGCCCGAGTGGTTGGGGTCGAGCGGGTCGGGCTGCCGGGCCGCGAGCACGCAGCCGGGAGCCACGAATCGCGCGAGCTGATCGATGTGGCCGTCGGTGTCGTCGCCGGCGAGGTCGCCCCCGACCCAGAGCACGCGGTCGATCGACAGCCACCGTCCGAGAACGGCTTCCATCGCTTCGCGGTCAAGGCCGGGATTTCGTCGCGGATCGACCACGCAACGCTCGTTGGCGAGCAGCGTGCCGTCGCCGTCGGTCTCGATCGCGCCCCCCTCGAGCACCACGTGCGGCATGAGCCTCTCCATGCCGAGGTGCGCCGCGATGCCCCGCGCGATCGCCGCGTCGGCGTCCCACGGCGGATACTTTCCGCCCCACGCGTTCCAGTCCCAGCAGACCGCGGCCGGTGGCGAGCCATCCCGCTCCCGCGGGACGAGGAACACGGGCCCCGTGTCACGGATCCAGGAATCGCTCGTGGGCAGTTCGAGGAGGGCGATGTCGGGCTCATCGGCGAGGAGCGACCGCGCGGCGGCGAGCACGTCGCCCGAGCCGACGATCCGCACCGGCTCGTGCGCGGCGATCAGCCGTGCGAGCCGGGCGTAGACCGGCGGGATCGCGGCGAATGGACCGAGGAACGTCGCACGCCGGTGGGGCCACGCCAGCCACGTGGCGGCATGCGGTTCCCACTCGGCCGGCAGCCGGTATGCGGACATGACGTCACGATCCCCAGCGGCTGAGCAGTTGACCGTAGGCGTCGATCCGCCGGTCGCGGAAGAAGGGCCAGCGTGTCCGTGACCATTCGATGCGGTCGAGATCGCACTCGCAGACGAGCGTCTCGGGGGCGTCGTGGCCGGCCTTCAGGAGGACCGCGCCGTCGGGGGCGTAGACGACGCTGGCCCCCCAGAACCGCAGCGGCCCCTCGCGGCCGGTGCGGTTGACCGCCACGACGAACACGCCGTTGGCTATCGCATGGCTCCGGAGCATCGTGTCCCACGCCTCGTACTGCGCGCGGTGCAGCGATTCCTCGCCGTCGAGCCAGCCGATCGCCGTGGGGTAGAAAATCGCCTGCGCGCCCGCCAGCGCCGTGAGCCGGGCCGCCTCGGGATACCACTGATCCCAGCAGACCAGCGGGCCGACGGCCAGCCGGCTGGTGGGCACGCTCATGAAGCCGGTGTCGCCGGGCGCGAAATAGAACTTCACGTAGAAGAGGGGATCGTCGGGGATGAGCATCTTGAGATAGACGCCGACCGTCGAGCCGTCGGCCTCGAAGATGACCGCGGTGTTGTGAAACAGACCGGCGGTCCGCCGCTCGAACACGCTTCCCACCAGCACGACGCCGAACTCCCGTGCCGCTTCGGCCAGCCGCCCGGTGAGCGGCCCCGGCACCCCTTCCGCCTCGGCGAATCTGGCATGGTCCTCCGACTGGCAGGGGTATTCGCCGGCGAAGAGTTCCTGGAGACAGACCACCTCCGCCCCGGCGGCGGCCGCTGCGGCGATGCCAGCCACCGCCCGCGCGACGTTGTCTTCCCGCGAGCCCGTACAGGCAGACTGCACCAGTCCGATCCGCACGACGTTCCCGCGGACACTCATCCCGCGACCGCCTCTTCGAGCTTCGCGGCCGGCACGGGAAACTGCTCGGCGAGCGCGGCCACTTCCCGCCGCGTCGATTCGACCAAGGACGCGTCGCCGGGCGACTTGAGGACCTGCAGAATCCATCCCGCGATCCGCTTCATCTCGTCGGAGCCCATGCCGCGGGTCGTGAGTGCCGGCGTGCCGAGGCGGATGCCGGAGGGATCCATCGGCTTCCGCTCGTCGTACGGGATCATGTTCTTGTTGCAGGTGATCCCGCAACGGTCGAGCGTCTCCTCGGCCAGCTTGCCGCCGATCGACAGCGGCGTGACATCGACGAGCATCAGGTGGTTGTCGGTGCCTCCGCTGACGAGCTTCACGCCGCCGGAGGCCAGGGCCTCGGCGAGCGTCCGCGCGTTGGCCACCACCTGCTTCGCGTAGGTTTTGAAGGCCGGCTCGAGGGCTTCGCGGAAGGCCACCGCCTTGCCGGCGAT
>SXWC01000003.1 GCA_005789975.1 Planctomycetaceae bacterium | reverse complement strand
GGTGCCGCCGCGAGCGACAGCAACCCGTCGCCCAGGAACTTTCGCCGGCAGCCCTCGGAGCAGAAGTGGAAGGTGACGCCGTCGCGGACCGCGCCGATCGCGGTCTGCTCATCGACAGTCATGCCGCAGATCGGATCGGTGGCCATGCTCGCGGGGCTCCATGGGGTGGCATCAGCCTACTTCACAACCCGAACCCGCGGGCTTCGGGTAGGATCAGCGAAGGCAGGCGCAGGAAGCGTCAGAAACACAGCCCCGAGTCACACCCATGCTCTTCGCTCTTCTGGCCGCGGCCGCCCTCGCGGCGGTTGATCAGGCCCCATTTCCATCCCCGCCCTCCATCAAGGGCCTGCAGGTGCAGATGGCGGACGATGCGATCGCGCTGGGCATCCACCACGCCTGCATCAACATCAACCTCACCGCGGTGCTCGACCCGCAAGACCCGCTGCGCCGCTTCGACGAGAAGTATCTCGCCAGTCTCGACGACCAGATCAAGCCGCTTTCCGACGCCGGGGTGGTGGTGTATGTGATCCTCCTGACCTACCCCTCGAAGGATCCGGCACGCAACCGCATCGCGATCCACCCCAAGGCCCGCTCCGATCAGAAATACACCATCGGAGCCTTCAACACCGCGACCAAGGAGGGCCGGGCGTGGCTCGAAGCGGTGATCGGGATGCTCGCCCGGCGATGGAGCGGCAAGTCGGCCCGCGATCATGGCCGCGTCTGGGGCTGGATCGTCGGCAACGAGATCAACAGCCACTGGACGTGGAACAATCTCGGCTCCGTGCCCTTGAACGAGGTCGCGTCGGAGTATGAAAAAGCGCACCGGATCGCCCACAAGGCCGTCCGCCGTGCCTCCCGGCACGGCCGGACCTACATCTCGCTCGATCACAACTGGCGGATCCGGGCACAGGGCGTCGGCGACAATGATGCCGTTCCGGGGCGGGATTTTCTCGACACCTTCGCCCGCCTGGCCCGCGCCCGCGGGGACTTCGACTGGAACGTGGCCCACCACCCGTATTCCGAGGACCTGCGGAATCCCCGGGTGTGGGCAGACGCGTCGATCGACGACACCGACGACACCGTCAAGGTGACGTTCAAGAACCTCCCCGTTCTCTGCCGGCACCTCGAACGCCCGGAGCTGCTGTTCAGGGGCCGGCCGCGCCGCATCATCCTCAGTGAGCAGGGGTTTCACACGCTCCCTCAGCCCGACGGCGAGGCCCTTCAGGCCGCGGCCTACGCCTACGCCTGGGAAAAAACGATTCGTCAGCCGCAGGTGGATGCCTTCGTCTATCACCGTCACGTGGACCATGCCCATGAAGGAGGCCTGCTTCTGGGGCTTTGGCGCAACAAGCCCGGCTCCGTCGCCGACCCCGCTTCCACGAAGATGATCTACGAACTCTTCAAGGCGGCGGGCACCCCCGCCTGGGATGACGCGGCCCGGTTCGCCCTCCCCGTCTGCGGCCTGCGGTCCTGGGACGAACTGCGGTAGCTGCGGATCGCCCGCTGGCCCGGGGGGTGGCTGCCGGCGGGCGGCCCCGGAACTTCCGTGAAGATCCCGCCATCGCACCCATCTTTGGCTGCGCCACAATCCGCGGGCTAGGATGCCGATCACCATTCCGGCCCCGCCTGCCCTGGATGGCGGGGGGCGGCTGTCTTGACGGCCTTTTTGCGACGAGGAACCAATGCCCCCACGGCTGCGAAGCATCCTGTTTGGCCGTCGGCGGCGGATTGCGGATGGTGGCCGGAAGCGACGCCGGCGTTCGACGGGCGGCCGATCCGGCTTCGAGAGCCTCGAGTCGCGGGCCATGCTCGCGGCCGACGACGTGCTCGTCGGCCTGGTGGGGAATCGGGTCGTGCTCACGCTGGCCCCTGAAGGCGCGGCGATCACGAACTTCGCCACGACCTACGACGCACCGGCGGCCAGGCTGACGATCACCGCCGCGACGGCGGGGTCGCTTGCGCTGGCCGCCCCGGTCAATGGCATCTCCGTCGATACCTTGGCCGACACGATCACGGTGGACCTGAAAAAGATCCGGAGGTTCGCGGGCCTCTCGATCGTGGGCGGAGCAAGCACGGATTCAGTCAGGATCGGGCCCGGGGGCGTGAACCTCGCCGCCATCGGCCGGGGGGCCGCCGCGCAGGGCCTGGTGATCGACACCGGTGCCGGGACGGCCGACAGCATCGCCATCGCCGGTCGGATCGTGGCGAAGGGAGCGGGCGGCGTGAGCCTCTCGACGCAGGGCTCGGGCCTGACCCACGGGATTCTGTTGGCAGCGAACGTGGTGGCGGCGAGAGGTTCTCAGTCGTTCGCCGGCGGCGTGACGCTCCTGAACGGCGTGGCCCTCCAGGCCGGCGGCGACATCTCCTTCTCGTCCACGATCGACGGGTTCGGCAGGCTGCAGCTCTCCGCCGGGCGGGCGATCACGATGGCGGGTGACGTCGGCAGTTGGCTGCCGCTGCAGGGCATCACGCTGGCCAAGGCCAGTCGCGTGCTCGTCGGCGGCGGACTCGCGCTGGACGGATCGGGCACGGCAGCCGGCACGAGCGGTTTCGTGATCGGGGCGAACGTCCACAATGTCGTGTTCGCACCCCTTGCCGGCGGCCGCACGATCAGCGGATTCGGGGGGGCCGGCATCCGCTTCGCGGGCGGATCGAACGGATCCCGGATCACGGGCGTGACGAGCACGGGCAATGGCGTGGGGCTCTTGGTCGGCGCGGGCCTCTACCGGGGCACCGTCATCTCCGGCAGCTCCTTCAGCGGCAACGTCGGCAATGGCGTGTCGCTCCAGGCGGCGCGGATCCTGACGATCGGCGGTCGGACTCCGGGCGCCGGCAACGAGATCGTCTCCAACGGCGGATTCGGTGTCGCGGCGACGGGGAGGTGCGCAGGTTCGCTCGTGGTGGGGAGCGAGATTGGCGCCAACGCGCTCGGCCAGGTCCAGAACTATCTGGCGAGCACGCTCTCGGGCAGCATGCTCGTCCAGAACGGCACGGGGCTGCTGCTGCAACTCAACGACGTGGGGCGGGCGGCCTACCGGGCGGAGAAGGCCCGGAGCTATTCCTTCGACGTCGGGGTCGAGGCCTTCGTGGTGTCGGCCCGTTCGACCGGGTGGCTCGACACCCGCACCGCGGCGCTCGACATCGACGCCTCCGTCGGCTTCATGGTGCCGTCAGCGGAGTTGATGCTCCCGTCGGGCATGCAGCGGACCATGCTCGGCCAGAACCACCTCGCCACGTCGCTGACGCCCTGGAAGACGCTTCCCGGGATCGAGTTCGCGAAGAGCGTGCAGTATGTCGGCAGCGATTCGTATGGCCGGCACTATCGGGCCCTCGTCGGGCTCTCGACGTTTGCGGGCATGATCCCGCTGGCCGACCTGCAGGCTGCCCCGCCCATCAACGCCGACGGGAGCCCCGTGCCGGTGGACGTGTGGGTGAACGCCCAGGGCAACGTGAGCCGGATCGCGGGGGTGTTTGCGGGCGGCGCCTTCACGATGTCGCTGCGCGGGCAGGGGGCGACAGGCTTCGTGCCCGCGCCGGCCTCGGCGCAGGCCACGGGGACGAACGCGGCCGGCACGCGGTCGGTTCCGGCCGCTGTGGAAATCCTCGGCAGCGGGGGTCCGAGCCTGCCCGGAACGCCCAACGGCGTCAGCGGCGTGCAGGTGGGCCACTCCACGCTCGCGATTCCCTCTGGGGCCGGCGTGGAAGCGCCCGCCGACTGGTACTTCCCGACGCAGGTCGACGGCACGATCGCCGCCCAGGGCGTGATCTGGCTGCAGCATGCCTCCGGCACCACCGGCGGCTCGCTCCGCGCGCTGGCCGTCGATCTCGCCCGGCAGACCAACAGCATCGTGGTGGCGCCGTCGCTACCGACCGAGATGAACTGGTCGCTCGCCGACGACCCGGCACGGCGGGCGGTGGCGTCGCTGTTCGAGGGCGGTCGAGCGGCGCTCGTCGGCAGTGCGACGGCGGCCGGCTATGTCGGGGACGCCGGCAACCTCACGGGGAAGTTCGTGCTCGCCGGTCATTCCGCGGGCGGCGGCTTCGTGACAGCCGTCGCGGCCGACTACGCCGACCGCAACCCATCGTCCACCGACCTCGTCGGCGTGATCATGGAGGACGGCGTCTCGCGCGGCGCGTTCGACGGGAGCGGCGGTTTCGCGGCGCAGGTGGCCGAGCTCGATGCCCGTTCCATCCCCGTCTATCAGCTCGCGGCCCCCGCGCAGCTCTGGAACGCCTACGGCGCCACCACCAACGCGCTGGTGGCGACGAATCCCGGCCGGTTTCGCGGCGTGGTGCTCACCGGCGGTTCGCACGTCGACGCCATGGTGGGCAGCGACCCGTCCGACGACATCGTGGCGCAGCGGGTGACCACATGGTCGCTGCCCGGCAATGCGGCGGCTGCCCGCCTGCTGACCGCCGGCTGGATCAACGACCTCTATGCGGGCGTCACGCCGGATGCGGCCCAGTATGGCTTCTATGCCGCGGCGAATCGCCCGATCCTGCTGGGCGCCGCCGCGGCGACGCCGCTTCCCAGCCCCGTCGCCAACACGTGGTCGGCAGGGGAGTGGAGGCTCAATGCGGAACTGGCCGCCCTTGGCGGGGTGTCCGGGTTTCAGCCGGGGCCCGTGGTCAACAGCGGCGGCAACGGCCTCAAGGGGGCCGTCACCCCGCAGGGGAGCAACGGCGTGACCGGTGTGAAGACCGGCACTTCGTCGCTGGCCATTCCTTACGGCCCCTGGGGCTATGTGACCTCGACGGACTGGTATTTCCCGACCCAGGCCGACGGGCAAGTCTCGGCCAACGGCATCGTCTGGCTCCAGCGTGGCGACCTGGGCGACGCGGCGGACTTCGCGGCGCTCGCCACCCGGATCGCGGGGCAGACCAACAGCATCGTCGTCACGCCCACGATCAGTTCCTTCGAGATCCCGACCCAGCCGGGGTGCTTCCTGGGCGGCGCCGGCCTGCAGCAGGCGGTCGCCGAGATGATGGACGGTGATCGCGGAGCGCTCGCCGTCAGCGCGAACGCCGCCGGCTATCAGGGGGTGCTGCCCGAGAAGATCCTGCTGGCCGGTCAGCGGCTGGGCGGCGGGTTTGCCGTCGAGGTGGCCGCCCGCACCGTCGACAACGGCGTTGCCGCGAACGTGCTGGGCGTGGTGATGGTCGATGGGGTCGCCGACCCGGACCAGTTCGCCGCGTCGCTCGCCAAGCTCGATTCCCTGGGCATCCCGACCTACCAGATCGCCTCGCCGCCGCAGGCCGCGAACAACTGGGGCCGCACCACGGAGCAGCTCGCGGCCCTGTACCCCGACCAGTTCGTCGGCGTGCAGTTCGACGATGCCAGCCCCCTCGACGCCGTGACCACGCTCGCCACCGGCTGGTTCAACGACTTCTACGCGGGGTTTGGGCCGACCGATCCTTTCTTCGGACTCTACGGCAACCCCAACGACGGCACCTACGTTTCCAACCAGCCGATCGTGTTGGGCGAGGCCGGGGCGACCGTGCTGCCCGCGCCGCCGCCGGTGGACATCAATCAATATGCAGGCCGCTGGTACGAACAGGGCAGCGTGAAGCAGGCGCCCTCGAGCGGGCTGGTCAACATCGCCACGGTCTACACGCCCCAGCCAGACGGCAGCATCAGGGTGGAGAACTCCGGCACCGCCGGACCCGACGGCCCGATGTGGAGCATCGCGGGGTCGGCGATCCCGGTGAACGCCGCCAACACCCGGCTCAGCGTGAACTTTTCCGGCACACCCACCGGGAACGAGCCGGGCAACTATTGGATCCTGGACTACGCCCCGGACTACAGCTGGGCGATCGTCAGCGACCCGACCGGGGCCTCGGGAACCATCCTCACCCGCGATCAGTTTCCCTCGGAGGCCGAGTACGACGCGCTGGTGGCCCGGGCGTATCGCCTGGGCGTGCGGGGCACCATCACCCCGACACCACAGTATCCGCCCATCTCATAAAAGCGGTCCGCATCGACCGCTCGATGGCGTGCCATCGACCTGCCACCTGTTGCAGAGTTTCCGTCGGTAGGGCTATCCTCTCCCCCGCACGGGAGCCCGTCAGCGGCCCGTGCTTCGACTGCCGCACGAACCGGAGCCGCCACCGCAGTCGGCACCAAGACCGAGTCCCGCTCCGGACCGCCGAGGATCCCCGTGTCAGCCAAGGAGATCGCCGCCCTGCGGGGCGAGTTGGAAGCGACGAGGGCCGAACGCGACCGCTTTTACCGATGGGCCAACGGCTTCGTTGACTTCACGGAAGGCCCGGCACGGAGCAACCTGGACAACTGGCGGCAACTCCAGGACAAGGGCTATTTCGAGAACCACCCCAATCACCAAGGCCTGCGGGCGTTCGGGAGTGGTGAAGTCGAGATCATCGAGCAGTTCAAGAAACTCGACGACACCCAGCAGGTGGTGGTCATCGGGTGTGGGTACGGCCGCGATGTGGCCGAGATCGCCCCGCGGGTCGCGCATGTCTACGGGATCGACGTCAATCGCACGATCCTCGAAAAGGCGGTGGCGTTCCTGTCGGAGCGCGGCGTCGGCAACTTCACGCCCGTCCTCGCGGAGGATTACGACCGCGTGATCCCGGGCGGAATCGACCTGGTGTTCTGCTTCGTGGTCACGCAGCATCTCACCCGGGATTTGACGCGGGACTACCTCGACAGACTCGGCCGCAAGTTGTCCGCGACGGGGGTCCTGGTCGTCCAGTTCCTGGAGACGATGGTCGAGGGAGAGACGTTCCTCGACGCACGGCTCGAGGATTACGAGCCATCCGTGAGTTGGACCGTCACGCAGATCCATCGGATGGCCTGGCAGTGCGGCCTCGACACCGTGGAGATCAGGACGCAACCGGTGGCGGGCGGGGCCGCCCTCTGGCACTGGGCGTGCCTGCGGCGCCGGGCCTGACGCCGACGCCCGCGTTTTTGCGAAGGGGGGCCGGAGGAACCCGTCGCGTGGTGCGGGGGTGACCACGCCCCATCGCCGGAATCGCCTCGGAAACCCCGGCCCGCGTTACCATGGTGAATCGTGCTTTGGTCCGCGGCGCGCCGCCGCTCGCCAGGGCTTTTTCCGGGCACTCTTTTTCCGAAACTCCAGCGTCATGCCCGCTCTCCGTGCGATCCTCGTCTCCCTCCTGATGCTGTTGACGACGGTCGTGCGAGCCCGTGGCGAAGACGTGCGGCACGGCCCGCTCCGCACCCTCGACGGGCCGCTGACCTTCACGCCACCAGCCGACTCCGACGCCTGGTCCCGACGACGGGAGGAGGTGCGTCGGCGGATGCTCGTAGCCCTCGGGCTGTGGCCCGAGCCGACCCGCACGCCCCTGGCTCCGGTCATTCATGGCCGCATCGATCGCGGCGACCACACGGTCGAGAAGGTGATCTTCGAGAGCCTGCCCGGCCTGTTCGTGACCGGCAATCTCTACCGGCCGGTCGGTGCCAAGGGCCGCGTGCCCGCGGTGCTCTTCGCCCACGGCCACTGGGCCGACGCCCGGCTCTCCGACGAGCCGCGGCCGAAGCTCCTGGCCGAGATCGCGTCGGGCGGCGAGCGGTTTGAACGGGGGGGCCGCAGCCGCTTTCAGTCGCTCTGCGTGCAGTTGGCGCGGATGGGCTGCGTGGTCTGGCAGTGGGACATGCTCGGCAACTCCGACAGCCGTCAGATCACGGCCGAACTCGCCCACCGCTTCGTCGGGCAGCGGCCCGGGATGAACGGCCGTGAAGGCTGGGGACTGTTCAGCCCGCGGGCCGAGGCCCGCCTCCAGAACGTGATGGGCCTGCAGGCGTGGAATGCGGTTCGGTCGCTCGATTTCGTCCGCTCGCTGCCCGAGGTGGATCCCGATCGGGTGGCCGCCACCGGTGCCAGCGGCGGAGCCACTCAGACCTTCGTGCTGGCCGGCATCGACGACCGCCTGGCCCTCTCCTACCCCGTGTCGATGGTGAGCACGACGATGCAGGGAGGATGCGTCTGTGAAAACGCCCCGCTGCTGCGGATCGGCACCGGCAACGTCGAGTTCGCGGCGTTGTTTGCGCCGAAGCCACAGGGCATGAACACCGCCGACGACTGGACGCGGGGATTGGCGGCCGCGGGTTTCCCGGAACTCAAGCGGCTCTACACGCTGCTCGGCGCCAAGGACTCCGTCGCACTGCAGCGGGGGGAGCACTTCCCGCACAACTACAACGCGGTGACCCGCGGCGGCTTCTACGATTTCCTCGACCGGCATTTTCGCCTGGGCCACGAGCGGCCGGTGATCGAAAGCGACTATGAGCCGCTGCCGGCCGCCTCGCTCACCGTCTGGGACGCGGATCACCCCGCGCCGCCGCAGGGCGATCCCGGCTTCGAGCGGCGGCTGCTCGCCTGGCTCGACGCCGACGCGACGGCGCAGCTGACGGCGGCGGCGGCCACGCCCGAGGGGCTCGAACGCCTGCTCCGTCCGGCCCTCGAAGTGCTCGTGGGCCGCACGATCGCGACGGCTGGACGGGTCACGTGGGAGCCCGCCGCGGACGACCGGCGGCGTGGTGTCTTGCGGAACGAGACGCACGGCGAAGAGGTGAACGTGACCTGGATCGACCCCGAGACGCCGTCCGGCGACGTCGTCATCTGGCTCGGCGATGGCGGCCGCCGCTGCGTCGAGGAGAACGGCGGCAAGCTCGTGCCGGCGGTGCGGCGGCTGCTCGACAGTGGTGCGACCGTCGTCGCGGCCGATCTCTTTCGGCAGGCGGAGCCGGAGCCGGCCCGCAACCGCGTGGTGGCGATCAAGAAGCAGCGTGACTCCGCCGCCGACACGTTTTGCTACAACCACTCGCTCTTCGCCCAACGGACGCACGACGTGCTCACCGTCGCGGCTTTTCTGCAGGCGGGCGGCCGTGGGGATCGGCCACGGCCGGGGCGGATCCTGCTGGCGGCGTTCGGTGAGACCGGGCCCATCGCGGTGGCGGCCCGCGCCGTGTCGGGCCGGGTGATCGCGCGGGCCGCCGTCGATACCGGCGGCCTCCGCTTCGCCGACCTCGACGACTGGCGGGACGCCCGCTTCCTGCCGGGGGCCGCCAAATATCTCGATCTGCCCGGTCTGCTCGCGGCGCAGGCTCCGCAGCCGCTCTGGATCTCCGGAGAGCCAGCCGGCCTGCCGTCGCCGGTCGCCGCCGCGTACCGGGCCTGCGGCGCCGACCGACCGACCATCGACGCCGGCCCCCCGGCAGAGGCCCCGGCCGCCGCCGTCGAGTGGCTCATCACGCCATCGGACAGCCGGTGACGATCCGCCTCGGGCCCCGGCTGGTCCGTTCGCCGCGCGACAGCGGGAGCCGTGCGGCAGGCGGGCCTGACCATGGGCCGGCTCAGTTCTCGAGGAAGACGGGGCTCAGCACGACGAGCTCGATGAGGTCTCGAAGGCCCCCGTTCCGCTTCTTGAGCCGGGCGACGAGCGAATCGATTTCCCCGCGGTCGCCGGGCTCCATCAGCCGGCCGGTGCCGTAGGTGAGGAGCTTTTCGCAGAGCGAGCGGGTGACCTCATCCTCGCGCTCGAGCAGCATCCTGCGAAACGCGGTGATGTCCGGCACCTGCCGGCCGTTGGCCATCGTCGCCGACGGATCGACGGGCAGGTTCTTCTCGCCCGGGTAGTTGGTCCGCCAGACGCCGACCGCGTTGAAGTTCTCCAGGGCGAATCCCAGCGGGTCGATCTTGCGGTGGCAGGCCGCACAGGCCGTATCCGCGCGGTGTTTTGCCAGCTGTTCGCGGATCGTCAGGGCGCCACGCAGGTCTGGGGGGAGCGGCTGCACGTTGGGCGGCGGCGGGGGGGGCGTGGTGCCGAGCAGGCTTTCGAGCACCCACACGCCGCGGACCACGGGCGACGTGTCGACACCGTTGGCCGTGGCGGTCAGCACGCTGGCGTGCGTGAGCACGCCGCCGCGGCGGGAATCGGTGAGCTTCACCTTGCGGAAGCCGTTGCCCCACACGTCGCGGCGGTCGTAGACGATCGTCGCCATCCGCTCGTTCATGAACGAGTAGTCGGAGTCGATGAAGTCGCGGATCGGGCCGTTTCTCGCGAGCACGTCGGCGAAGTAGGTGTAGGTCTCCAGCCGCATCTCCGATTCCATCTGCCGATCCCAGTACCACCGGAACGGCCCGCTCATCTCGGGCGGCATCTTCCCGAGCTTGTCGAGCCGCAGCCAGCGGTCCACGAACCGCTCCACGAACTCCCCCGCGTTCTCGTGGGCGAGCATGCGGTCCACCTGCCCGCGGAGCACCTCCGGGTCGGTGATCCCGCCGCTGTCAGCCAGCTTCGACAGCTCCTCGTCGGGCATGCTCGACCAGAGGAAGTAGGCGAGGCGTTCGGCGAGTCGATGCGGCGAGAGACGCCCCTCCCCGCCATCGACGTACAGAAAGCGGGGCGAGGCGAGGATGGCGGAATAGGCCGCGCGGAGCGCGTCGGGCCGGGGCACGCCCGCGGTGATGTTGGATTCCACGAACCGCACATAGGGCTCGATCTGCGCCGCCGTGACCGGCTCCCGATACGCCCGCCGGGCGAAGGGCAGGATGAGTGACTCCGGCGGTTCCGAGCCGCTCTGGCCGTAGAGCGCCACATGACTCTGCGGGGGCCACGCATCGAGGAGAAGCTCGATGGTCATCCCGTGAATCCGCAACTGCGGCCCGAGGTAGCCCCGCTCGAAGAGCTTTTTCACCATCGCGGGCTCGTAGTCCTGCCGCTCCTTTTCCGGTGCGTCGTCCTTGGGGCGGGGAGTGAACAGGTCGGGGTAATACTTCTCGATCAGCCGCGAGGCGAGCAACTCGCCATCGAACGGCGCGTTTTCCCAGCCCACCCAGGGGGTCCACTTGTCGTCGAACCAGGCTTCGTGAACGAGCATGTGCCTCGTGCCGTCGCCCGGAATCTCCCACTGCTTGAGCTGGCGGCAGGTTGGATTGCCGTCGCCGTAGGCGCCGCGCCGGGTGTCGGCGGTGTGCAGTCCCACGAGCATCGGCTCGTCCTGATGCGACCGGATCATCTCCCCCCAGGGATGCTTCTGGTTGTGGGCCGACACGTCGATCGTGATCCGGTAGCGTCCCGAGAAGCCGACGCCGCCGTGGCCGATGTCGTGAGGGGCGACGCGGCCCAGAATGCCCGCCGCGGCGCCCGGCTCACGATACCGCTGCAGGATCAACTCGAAGTCGGGGTTCGACGCCCGCGCGAGCGCTTCCAGGCCGGGGCCGTCGCGGCGGAGATGGCCGTTGAACTTCCGGGGCTCGACCGACGGCTTCGGGCCTTCGAAGGTGGCCATCTTCAGAGCCTCCTCGGCGGCGCCGAGGACGAGCTTGAGGAGGAAGTCCGACATCACCAGGTTTTGACCGATGGTGTCGAAGCCGTGGATTTCCTCGTCGGCGGGAAATTCCCGGACCGGCCCCCGCGAGGTGTTGACCAGATTGCCGTCGCCGTTGATGTCCTCCAGCCGCGGTCCGGCGGGACCGCGGAGGTCGGGGCCGTCGAGGTGGAGCAGGTCGCGGAGGGTGTTCCGCAACTCGGAGCGGTTGAGCCGCCGCACGATCGCCTTGCGATCGCTCGTCTGCTGACGGGCATACGCATCGGCGAGGATCGAGCCGAGCGCGGTGGCCACCTTCTCGACATCGGCATCCGCCGGCCGGGGCTCGTCCTGCGGCGGCATCTCCCCCTTGTTGATCTGATCGAGGGCATCCTGCCAGGTGGCGAGCACCAGCGGATCGGCGAGGTCGGTGCTGAGGTTGTCGAGCCGGATCCCATTTTCCTGGGTGTCGGGGCCGTGGCAATCGTGGCAGTGCCGCTTCATGAAGGTCTGGACGTGCCGCATGGCGGCGGCATTGGCGATGATCGGGGTGCGGCTGGCGTGGGCTTCCTCCGGCTCGGGGTCGGGCTCGGGCTCCAGTTCCGGCTCCGCGGCCGATGCGACTGCATCCTGAAAGTCATCAATCGCCTCCGGCTCTCCCGCGGCCGGGTCATCGGCGGCGACCTCGTTCACCGGCGGTTCGGCGGGCGGGGTGTGCCCAGGTTCGGCGAACGGATCGGCTTGCACGACATCCGGTGATGCTGCGGGGCTTGCGTCGGCCACCGGCCGGTCCGCCGCCGGGGCCGCGGGCTTCAGGGCGGCCATCTCACGCTGCCCGGACGCCCGCCGGTCGCTCGGCGGCTCGCGCATCAAGACCAAGGCGGCGATGCCCGCGATCGCGACCACCGCACATCCGGCCGCGAACGCAAAGACCCTGGCGGGCGACCGCGACCGCTTGACGCCTTGGATTCGCATCGCGGTCGACCGCTCGACCACGAGCGGCAGCGGGCCGTCGGCCGCGGGCAGCGACGCTTCAGGCGGGTGTGAAGCAGGCGGTGTCTGCGGGTCGGCCGACTTGTCCGCGGGGGCTCCGAACAAGCCCCGGACCTTCGAGGCGGGCACCCAGCGGAGGCTGCCTTCCCGGGACACAAGGTCGCCGGGCCCGAGTTGGTCGTGCCGCGCGAGGGAACGCAACTGCCGCGACGAGAACGGCCCGCGCTGCTTGCCTCGGACGATGACGAGCCACTGTTCCGCCATGACGTTCTCCGGTGTGCGCCCGGTCGGCGGTGTCAGGAGGGAAGCGGCTCCAGTCCGGTGAGCGTGCCGGTACTGGTGCCGAAACGGTCGATTTCGAGTCCGAAGTTCTGGAGCATCGAGAGCAGCAGGTTGGCCGCCATGACCCGCTTGCCCTCCTCCTCGGGATAGATCCTGCTTTCCCCGTGACGGAAGCCGCCGCCGGCCAGCAGCAGCGGCAGGTCTTTCGTGGTGTGGTGTCCCTCGGCCATGCCGCAGCCGAACAGGATCATCGTGTGATCGAAGAGCGTCCCGCCGTTGATCGGGTCGGGCTGAGACTTGAGCAGTTCGACGAGGTGGGCCACGGCCGCGATCTGTCCGCGTTCGATCGCCTTGACGGCCTTCACCTGGTATTCCCGCTCCCCGTGGTGCGAGAAATCGTGGTAGCCGCCGCTGAGACCGTAGTCGCCCCCGGCGTAGCCGCTGGCAAGCGTGAAGATCCGTGACGAGTCGGTCTGGATGGCGAGCGCGACGAGTTCCATCATCGTCTTCAGATCGGCTTCGGTCCCCTTTCCCTGCGGGGGCTCCGGACGGTCGCACTTCGGCTTCGGCTGGTCGATCCACGGCTTCTGCTGGACGATCTTCTTCTCCAACGACCGCACGGAGTCGAGGTATTCGTCGAACTTCCGCTTGTCGTGGCTGCCGAGATCCCCCTTCACGCCCTTGGCCTGATCGAGCACGACGTCGAGGATGCTGCAGTGAAGGTCGCCCTTCTGCTTGAGGCGATTCCTGACCTCGGCGGGCTCCTCCAAAAACAGGGCCCTGTACATCCCGTGGATGTCAACCGCCGGCACCTGCACGCCCGTGCGGGTGATGCTGATAAGGTTTGCCTCGTTTACCGAGAGCGCCATCGACGGGTAGCGGGTGGCGCTACCGACGAACTCCGCCGCCTTTTGGTCGAGGCTGATGTTGCCATCGGGAAACTGCGGGGCGAGGTGCGGCAACACGCCGTTGAGCATCGTGGGCACGCACTTGTGGCCACCGCCGATGCCGTGGTCGAGGTGCGAGAAGACGGTGAAATCCTTGCGATGCGGCTCGAGGGGCAGGAGCGTCTCGGGCAACTCGTAGTCGGGGCCGGCCGTCTTGGGGAAAAATGCGTGTTTGTAGCAGCCGTAATTGTTGCTCGAGACCACGATCCGCTTGGTCGGCTTGCCGCTGGAGGCCGCGGCCCGGGCGGCACGGGGCAGCAGGCTCTCGAACACGGGCAGGGCCAGGCAGACGCCGCCGGCACGCAGGAGTCCACGGCGGGTGGTGCGGAACTGCTCTCGGGGAGCCGACATGGCGCTATCTCCGGATGTGGCTCAGGCTCGAGTGAAGGATAGGCGGCCCGGCGGCACTGCCCGCCTCTCCTTTTTACGGCATCCGCGGGGCATTGGCATGAAAAATGATCGTTGGACGGTGCCTTTTGTCAAGACAAACCCCGCCATCGTTCGCGTCGGGCTCCGCCGGTGGCGGGGCTGGGCTCGACGGTCGGGCCCCCGATCGGGCAGCCGGGGTGTGTCGAGAGACGCGGGAGCGGTCTCGACGGATGAAAACCGCGGAGCGACAGGGGCTCCCTACGTCAGGGGCTCCCTACTTCAGGGCTTCTTCCAGATCGATTCCATCTCGTGCACGGTGAGCGACTCGACGACGAGATCGCCCCCCTCGGCGGTGAGCGAGAGCTTTCCCAACGGCCGGCCGGCATCGTGGCGGCCCATCGTCTTGTAGCAAGCGCCGCCTCCGCCGACGATCTCGACCATCGGTCGGTCCACGAGGACGCGAAAGGTCAGTTTGCCGTCGTCCGAGGCCGCGAGTGGCATCTCGTCGAGCTTGCCCGCGGCAAAGTCGTAGGCCACGGCGTTGCCGCCAAACCGGAGCACGGCCCTGGTGGCGGTGCCCTTGGCGAGCACCACCTCGATGTCGTGGCACTGGTCGAGGCCCTCGAGTTCGAGCGTCGGCGCCGCGGCTGTGAGCGGGCGGCCCCGTTCCACCCGCGGATCGGGCTTCCGCAGCGTGGTCACCTCCTCGACAGGCTCCACGAACATCCGCACGCCATCCTTCGTGGTGCGCAGCGTCAGGTTCGTGGGCAGGCTGAAGGTCTGGTTGAAGGGCATGCCGGGCATGTCGATCCGGGCCCAGCCGATCTGCACGACGCGGCCATCGGGGGAGTTCGAGAAGCACTGCGACGCGTAGTAGGCGCCCCAGTGGACCTGCCTCTTCCCCTCGTGCTCGGGCGTGAACTTCCGGCCGTCGAAGGAGCCGACGACATACTGCGCGTCCGCCGCGAAGATCACCCATTTCTTGTTCGCCGGATCACCGTCCACCGGGAGTTCGAACAACTCGGCACACTCGTAGAAGCCGGGGAGGTTGCTCTCGTGCTTCCACTCCTTGAGGTCTGTGCTCGTGTGGATCGCGATGTTGCGGCCGAACTCGTTCGACTCGTTGTAGACCGCGATCACCCAGTGCTTCCCCGGCTCATACCAGATGAGCTTGGGGTCGCGGCCGTTGTGGCGGATGATCGGATTGCCCTCGTAGTAGGTCCAGGTGCGGCCCCGGTCGTGCGAGTAGGCGAGGCACTCGCCGCAGCCGGTATCGGTGAAGGCCGCCACGAGCGTCTTCTCCTTCCCCTTCTGCCAGCCTGCCGAGTCGTTGGCATCGACGTTGATGCTGCCCGAGAAGCACTCCTTGTCGGCCATCGATGGGTGGCGGTCGCCGACGCGGCCGCCCCAGGGACGCAGGGCGTGGGGATGCTCCGTCCAGCGAACCATGTCGGGGCTCGTGGCGTGGCCCCAGTACATGTTTTGCCAGGGCCAGCCGGCCGGGTTGCTCTGCCAGAAGAGGTGATATTCGCCGTCGTAATACACCATCCCGTTGGGGTCGTTGTTCCAGCCCCGCATCTGGCTGCAGTGAAACTGCGGCCGTAGCGGTTCGTCGTAGAGCGGTGCGAGGCTCTTGAGCTCATCGCTCGAAGTGATCAGGCGGCGGATCGCGTCGGGGGCATTGGCCCCGATACGGGCCGTCTTCCCCTTGAATTCCGAGACGTCGAGCCAGCCCCACCAGTCGATGCCCGCCTCGTCCTGCGGGAAGTCGCATTCCAGGCTGTGGACGAGTTCGTTGCCCACGAGCACGGTCATCCGCCCCCGCTTCACGTTGTCGTTGGCCACCGGAAAAATCAGGTAGCGGCCGGTGATCGCGACTTCGATCGGGTCTTGGAGCTTGGGCGGCGGGGCGTCCCGATTCAAGCCGGGGACCTTCTTCTTGCGGGGCGTGTTGCTCTGCACGATCTGGTCCACGTTGATGTGTCCCCAGCCGTCGCTGAAGTCGTCCACGATGCGGATCGTGGCCTTGCCACCCTTGTGCCCACGAACGTCCCACGTGTGCCAGGTGAGCGTCTCGCCGATCCCGGCGTCGGGCGACGGGCCGGTCGCCGAGTGAACGACCTTCCCGTCCACGAGCAGGTCCGCGCAGGTCTTGCCGGCATGGCTGCCGCCGCCGATCAGGAACGTGATGTAGTCCCGTTCGATCACGAACTCAGGTGACGTGAGGGTGCCGGTCGAGCCATCGCCCCCGACAAAACTGTTGACGAAGCCCGTTCCCTGGAATCCGCTGACGTCCATCTGGCCCGGAAGGGCGCCCCTGGCCGGGCCGGTGCCAAACGCATCGCCCTCGGTCTTCCATGCACCGTAACTCGGGCCCTCGAAATCGGCGATCACGATGTCGTCGGCCGCGCGGCCCGGGCCGGCGATGGCGAGCGACGCGACGGCGAGCAGCAGGAGAGTGTGGATGGATCGCATGGTGGCCCTGAAGACATGGGGTCGGAGGTGCGTGGATGAAGGCCCGCTCAGGCCGTGGGAGGATTGTAAGCGGATTGGCATGCGATGCCAGTTGGGAGCGGCTCGAGTTTGTGATCCTGGGCAAACTGTTTGCCCAGGTACTCGCGCGGGGTGCAGGCGCGGACACCGCTTCCCCCACTGACACCCGCCCTCAGACGAACCACTCCGGCCGATCATCCCCGGCGTCCGCCGCCCGGTGGGCCTCATCCATGTACTTTCGTGCGGGCGACGACTCTCAATCCGAGACTGCGCCAAAACCAGAATGCGACGATCAAGCAAGTGCTCGCGGCCATGGCGGCGAGAAGAACCGGCGCCTTGGGAGCCTTGGCGCCGGCAGCCCCCGGCCCCGGCTCTGCCAGGAGGCCGCTGGGAAGGATTGAGAGCCCGACCAAAAGAATGACGGCAAGGAAGATCTGGCGGGCATTGATCTCCTCGTCAAGGATGCCCCGCGCGAAAAACGGTGCGACGGCGGAGGCGATCAGTCCCAAGACGACCGACAAGATCACTGCGGTCAGGAGATCCCACCCGAAGCCGCGGCCCTTCGCGAAGTACGCGGCCGCAACAGCGAGGGCCAGGCACGACAGGGCACACACACAGCTCACACGCATGAACTCGGATTGCACGGTCGGGGGAGACGCCTCGACGAAATGGAAGCGTCTCCGCATGAACCCCAATGGGATCGCGCCGAGCGTCAGCGCCAAGGGGCCCACGGTGAGGATCTGCAATCGTTCGCCGGCAAACTGCCTGAACTGGTCGGGATGTGACACCCAGAAGCCAGCCCATGCCGCAAGCGACCAGGCTATGGCAACGAGAAACACTGCGGCCGCGCGCCGCAACAGAGTGTGTGGCCCCCAGGCAAGCCATACCGCCAACGCGATGTATTCGCCGCAATAGACGCCCATCTTCAGGTAATCGAAGACCGGCGAGGCAGGCAGACTCTGCCCTGGACCGTTCATTTCGTAGTTCAACGCAGCGCCCGCCAGTAGCGGCAACGCGGCAAGAAACACCGGGGTGGAAAAGCTGGGCATGGCGAGGAAGCGGGAGTTGTGAACCCGTGGGTCTTCACTGCAGAACGTTGAAGCTGATCAGCGCCGGGCCAGCGACCCAGCCACGCCGCGGGATTCTATCCGCTCTCGTCGCGCAGCGCTCGACTCGGGCTGGCCCCTACCGGTGATTTACAGAAGGATAGTCGCACCGACGGGTCCTTCACGACCCGACGATCACAGCGCAGTGTCAATCACCTGGGCGGTTTCCCTTTTGGCCGCGAACGAACCGCCGGGCGAGCGGCACAAACGCTGGGATGGCGACGAGGCAGCACCACACGATCGCGAGCCGCTCGTCTCCAGCCCGTCCGGCACGAGAGGAATCCGCGAACAGGCCATCTTCTCCCCGCGTCGGTTTTCCATCTGCGACGTCGAGCACGGCGGCAGATACATCCGCAGGTTGGCCTGCCGCGGCCGATTCCAAGTGACCATCCGCGATGAGGAGGAATCGAGGGTGCGGCGTAGAAGCGTCCCACAGCTTGGTGCGGGAAGGGATGCGGTGCTCACTCAGTTCGCTCCTCAAATACGCCACTGCCTCGTCAAACGACAAGTCCTCCGGGGCCATCCAGTTGTCGATGGACGGCGCCTCGATCACGCATGCCGTTCGGCTCGTCCCGTCGGGAATGTCGCCGGGCTGCCGGGGCGTCGCACCGGGCCAGAACGCCCGCTTTCCGACGACAGCAAGGTAGGACGTGGCGTGAGGCGAGGCAGATCCTTTTCGTCGATGAGCGGCGCACTGATACGCGGTCACCTGCTCGGCCAATGTCGCATTGTGGGGGCTGTTCCACGGTTCATGGTCGCGATACTCGGAATAGACGTCGGCGTATGTGTTGTTGGCTCCGCTACGCCCATCGGCGGCTGGCCGGTCGAGATACGGAAGAATCAGCACTCGCCAGCTGTGCATTGGGGTGCCGTGCTCGTCGGCCACGTAAGCCGGCGGATAATGCCCATGTACTTCGACATATCGAGCAATCGCGAATCCGATGGCATGCAGGCGATGCCGGCATTCTTGGGAGTCGTGAATCCACGACGGGTGTCCATGGGGCAACGGAAAGGCAATCAGCAAGGCCAGCGGGACCATCAGGCCAGCAACGAGCGACACGATCGGTCGATTGATGAAGACGACAGCAGCACCGTTCACGATGCATGCGAGGCCGAAGCCGATCGCGGCATCACCTGCAATCGCCAGGCTTATCACCAGGATGGCGACGGCCCACATGCTGGCCAGTCCGCACATCGCGACGGAAAACGCCGGACTTCGTTCCATCCTCGTTGGTTCCCGTGAAAAGGTCAGGAAGCCGGGGGCACCGATCAACGATTTGCCGCACCGCAGAGCATGACGATCAAAGGCTCGCGGCCCTCGGAGCAGCAATCACGCCACCCCGGTTCGGGCTCTGGGGTCTCTGGTGCCGAACGGCCCCGATCAGCGGCTCGCGACCAAACGAATAACCATGCCGCAAGACGCTATTGCGAGTCTGCTCCGACGCCTGGTTCGACCGGAGTTTTCTCCCTTGCCAAAAACAGCTTCTTGCCGCTGGGAAACTTCAGCCAAGCCAGGCCTCCCGGCCTGACCATCCACTCGACCGTGCGGCCATCCGTCAAAATCACATGACCAGTCCGATCACCAAAAGCAACGTGGCTGTAGCCATGCTTCCAGTGCTTCTCCTCAACCTGATGATAGTCGTTCAGGATGGCGTCGAAATCCTTCTGCTTGACCATGAAATCGTTGAAGTACTCGGAAGCAGGGCCGCGGTGAACGGGGTCGGCCATGAACTCCTTGATGTCGTCAGGCTTCGGGCGAACCTCTTCAGCGCCATATGCGCATCCTCCGCACGCCGCAACCAGGATCATGCTCAATGGCAATCTCATGAGGCGTTCTCCGTTGGACGTTCCCGGTCAGCGGCTCGCGACCGCAGGGCTCGCCGCTTCGCTCGATTCTATCGCGAGTCCCTTGGAACGGCCATCGACCGGGCTGTTTCTTCACAGGCAGCCGACAGGCGTCCCTTCGTGACGCCGGCGCTACCGAATCCTTGCCATCCGTGCGGATGCCCGCGACGATCCGGGGGGAGCGGGGAGGTCATCGCGCTGCTCCACGACGTTCGCTTCAGGGGCGCGTCGCCGGGCCAATGACATGCAGGGCATGCACGCCATGCTTCTGCCGGCGTCTCTTCAACGGCTTCTGGCCGTCATGGCTTCCGGTTCCGCGGCCACTTCCGGCCACACCATCATCACGAGGTGCCCCATGAACGTGCGCTTTTGGTCCTTTCGCCCCGTCTCGCGTGCTCTCCAGGCTGGTCGGCGACCGACGATTTCCGCGTTCGACCGGCTCGAGGAACGCCTCGCGTTCTCGGTCGGCTACGCCACCGTCAACGACTGGGGGTCGGGGCTCGAGGGGCAGCTCACGGTGGTCAACGACACGGCCGCGTCGCTCGCCGACTGGCAGGTCACGTTCAACTACGGCCGCACCATCAACAGCATCTGGAACGCGCAGATCGTGAGCCGCACCGGCTCGCAGTATGTGATCAAGGGTCTCGACTGGAACCGCACGCTCGCCATCGGCGCCCGGCAGGGCGTCGGCTTCACCGCCGGTGCGGGCATCGACGCGCCGACGGGCCTCCTCCTCTCCGGGGCCGCAGCCACGCCCGCACCCGGCCCGACGCCCACGCCCACGCCCACGCCCACGCCAACCCCGACGCCCGTGGTGATCTCGCCGCCGGTCTCGGCAGACCTGTGGAAGGAGCAGTTTTTCGCCCCCTACGTCGACATGGGGCTCTATCCCGTGCCCGACCTCGACGGCCTGGCCCGCAAATACGGCGTGGGGCTCTTCTCGCTGGGCTTCATGCAGGCGAGCCCCAGCGGCAAGCTGGCCTGGGGCGGCTACGACGTGCTCACGCTCGACAGCACCAACGAGCAGGCCGCGGCGATCCGCGGCGAGATCAACGCCCTGCGGGCCGCCGGAGGCGACGTGATGGTGTCGCTCGGCGGGGCGGCGGGCGAGTCGCTCGCCCAGAACTACGCCAGGCGCGGGCTCGGCGCGGCGGCCCTGGCCACGGCCTACGGAGATGCCGTCGACGCGCTCAAACTGACAAAGGTCGATTTCGACATCGAGGGGGCCGCGGTCGCCCAGCCGGCCACGATCAAGCTGCAGATGGACGCGATCGCGCTGGTGCAGAAGACCCGGCCGAACCTCGGCGTCTGGCTCACGCTGCCGGTGCTGCCGCAGGGGCTCACGGCCGACGGCGTAAACGTCGTGAAGGCCGCCCTCGCGGCCGGCGTGAAGGTGGACGGCGTCAACGTCATGGCGATGGACTACGGCGACAGCGCGGCCCCCCCGCAACTGAAGTCGATGGGCGAGTACGCCATCGATGCGGCCAACGCCACCTTCGCCCAGATGACGACCGTGTTCGCCAGCCGGGGCCAGGTCTTCGGCTGGAACCAGCTCGGCGTCACGCCGATGCTCGGGGTCAACGACGTGGCGAGCGAGGTGTTCACCCTCCAGGATGCCGATCGCCTCGAGATCTTCGCACGGGCCAAGGGGCTGGGCATGATCGGCATGTGGTCGATCAACCGCGACAACCCCGGGCCCGCGGGGCAACAGTCGGTGAATCATTCCGGGCTGCCGGCGCAGTCGGCCGGCGGATTCAGCCTGGCCTGGGGCGATTATGGCAGCGACCCGGCCATCGGCGGGGCCAACAATCCCGTCACGCCGCCGGTCGCTCCGCCGGCCCCCGTGCCCGCGATCACGATCGGTGATGTTTCGGTCGTCGAGGGGAGTCCGCAGGCGGCCGCGGGCTATCTCCGCACCTCGGGGAGCCAGATCCTCGACGCCGCCAACAACGCCGTCAGGATCGCCGGCGTGAACTGGTTCGGGTTCGAGACGGCCAACTTCGCGCCGCACGGGCTGTGGTCGCGGGGCTACCGGGAGATGATGGATCAGATGAAGTCGCTCGGCTTCAATACGATCCGTCTCCCCTACAGCGACCAGCTCTTCGACGCGGGCAGCACGCCCAACGGCATCGACTTCGCGAAGAACGCCGACCTGCAGGGCAAGAGCGGCCTCGCGATCATGGACGCGATCGTGGCCTACGCGGGCCGGATCGGGATGCGGATCTTCCTCGATCACCATCGCTCCGAGGCGGGCAACAGCGCCAATGCCTCCGGCCTCTGGTACACGGCCGCCTATCCGGAATCGACGTGGATCCGAAATCTCACGATGCTCGCCGGTCGTTACGCCGGCAACGCCACGGTGATCGGCATCGACCTGCACAACGAGCCGCACGGCCCGGCCACGTGGGGCGACGGCGGCACGAACGACTGGCGGCTGGCGGCGGAGCGGGCCGGCAACGCGGTGCTCGCCGCGAATCCGAACCTGCTCGTGATCGTGGAGGGCATCGAGACCGCCTCCTCGGGCAGCTACTGGTGGGGTGGCAACCTGTCCAACGCCGGTGCGGCGCCGGTGCGGCTGAACATCGCCGGCCGGCTCGTCTACTCGGCGCACGACTACCCGTCGAGCGTCTATGCGCAGCAGTATTTCAGCGACCCGACCTATCCCGACAACCTGCCGTCGGTCTGGGACAGGAACTGGGGCTATCTCTTCCGCACGGGCACGGCGCCCGTGCTGCTGGGTGAATTCGGCAGCAGGCTCGCGACCGCCAGCGACCGGGCGTGGTACGCCAAGATGGTGAACTACCTCAAGGGTGATCTCGACGGCAACGGTTCGATCGACCTCAAGGCGGGCCAGCAGGGCGTGAGCTGGACCTACTGGTCGTGGAATCCCAACTCGGGCGACACTGGCGGCATCCTGGCCGACGATTGGAAGACGGTGGAGACGACGAAGGTCGATCCGCTCAGGGCGGTGCAGTTCCAGTTTCCGGAGGTGTCGGGAACGGGCGGCACGGCGGCCACGACCCCGGCCACGTTCACCGTGTCGCTCTCGGCGGCGAGCACCACGCCGGTGACGGTGCGGTATGCGACCGCCAACGGCACGGCCCTCGCCGGCAGCGACTTCACGGCCGCCTCCGGCCTGCTCACCTTCGCCCCGGGAGAGACGCAGAAGACGATCGCCGTGCTCGTCACCCGCGACGCCGCGGCCGAAGCCAATGAGACGTTTGCGGTTGCCTTGAGCGGCCCGACGAACGCGTCGCTCGCCAAGTCGATCGCCACGGGCACGATCATCGACGACGACACCCCCGCGCCCACACCCACCCCGAACCCGACGCCCACCCCGACTCCCACACCCACTCCCGTGGGCCCGGTGGTGGCCACCTACGCGCAGGCGAGCGGCTGGGGTACCGGGTTCACGGGGACCATGACCATCAAGAACACTGGCACGACGGCGATCAGTGGCTGGACGATGGAGTTCGACATGAAGGCGAACATCGTGAACATCTGGAACGCGGTGATCGTCAGCCACGTCGGCACACGCTACGTCATCCGGAACGCCGACTGGAACGGCACGATCGCCGCCGGTGCCGGGATCTCGTTCGGCTTCCAGGCGGACGGCCTCGCCGGCGAACTGCCGTCCAACAAGAAGTTCAACGGGCTGGCGGTGTAGGGGGGCGGGCGGGCGGGAGCTCGGCGTGGTTCGCTCCCGGAACCTGAAACTCCACGCCGGCAGGTGTCCGTTGTCTCGCGCCGATCCTTGAAGCAACCGACTGGGCCGGAGTAGATTCCGCCCGGGCCCGGCATCGGCTCGACATCGAACCAGCTTCTGGAAGGAACCGGCCGCCGCCGAATGGACGTCACGAACGGAAATGACCACGGCGGGATCGTCGGCGGGATCGAGGCCGGCGGCACGAAGTTCATCGTCGCCGTGGGCAGCGGTCCCGGCGGCCGGCTCCTGGCCCGCGAGCAGTTTCCGACGGGCGACGACCCCGCGGCCCTCATGGGTCGCGTGATCGAGTGGCTCGCACAGGCGGGCCGGAATCACGGGCCGCTCGCCGCGGTCGGCATCGCCTCGTTCGGGCCGGTCGATCTCGACCCGTCGTCCTCCACCTACGGCTTCATCACGACCACGCCGAAGCCGGGCTGGCAGTCGGCCGACATCGTGGGCCCGCTTCGACGGGCGTTTCCGGGCCTGCCCGTGGGGTTCGACACCGACGTCAACGGCGCCGCCCTCGGCGAGAGCCGCTGGGGCGCCGCCCGCGGGATCGAGGACTTCGTCTACGTGACCGTCGGCACCGGGATCGGCGGCGGGGGCATGGCCCGCGGCCGGCTCTTGCACGGGCTCGTGCATCCCGAGATGGGCCACATTTCGATGCCGACGCTCGAGGGCGACACGTTTGCAGGGGTCTGTCCCTATCACGGTCGCTGCTGGGAGGGGCTCTGCTCGGGGCCCGCGATCGCCCGCCGCGCCGGCCGCCCGGCCGAGACGCTGGAGCCCGACCACCCGGCCTGGGAGATCACGATCCGTTGCATGGCCCACGCTCTCGCGACGATCACCTGCGTGCTCTCGCCGCGGCGGATCATCCTCGGCGGCAGCGTGCCGAAGGGGGGACGACTCGGTCAGGACGGGTTTTTTCGCCGGCTTCAGCAGCACGTGCGGGGCGTGCTCGCAGGCTACGTCGCCTCGCCGTCGCTGGAGGAGGCGGGCATCGCGGATTTCCTCGTGCCTCCCGCCCTCGGCGACGACGCCGGCGTGTGCGGGGCGATCGCGCTGGGCCAGGCGGCCCTGGCGACCGGTGCGGAGCGGTGACGCGGTATCGGGCCGCGGCTGCTATCCTGCCCGCATGAGCCACAACCTCCGCGCCGTCCTGGGCCCGCTTCACCTCTGGGGCATCGCCGTCGGC
>SXWC01000145.1 GCA_005789975.1 Planctomycetaceae bacterium | reverse complement strand
TGTGGGCGATGTAGCGGAACGGGTGGGCGAGATCCCAGGTCGGAAAGGTGTTGGTGCTGTACCGCTGGTGCACCAATGCCAGCCCGCTTTTCATCCGTGGGTCACGCAGATCGGGGTAATACTTGCCCACCTGGTCGGCGAGCAGCAGCCCCTTGTAGACGAGCGTCTTGGCCGACAGCGAGCAGACGTAGCAGAATGCCTGCTCCGACAGCCCGAGCCCGCCGAGTTCGATCCCGAACCGCTTCCGCACCACGAACAACTTCCACTCGAAGTGATCGCGGGAGACCTTCTTGCCGCGGCCGACGAACGCCTGCCGCACGACCGGCTCGACGTCGCGTGCCGTGCCGCCGATCGTGCGGTTGTCGGTGGGCACCGTCCGCCAGCCGAGGAACTCGAGCCCCTCTTCACGGCAGACCCGCTCGAAGAAGACCTCGGCGGCCTCCCGGTCGCCTTCCGAGGGCGGCAGGAAGATGTTGCCGACGGCCCAGTCGCCCGCCGGCGGCAGCGTCATGCCGGCCTCCGACGCCGCGGCGGTGAAAAACTCGTGCGGCGTCTGCATGAGGATGCCGGCGCCGTCACCGGTGAGCGGATCGCAGCCGCAGGCTCCGCGGTGGGTGAGGTTTTCCAGCACCTCGAGCCCCTTCCGGACGATCTCGTGGCTCGGCACGCCGTGCATGTTGACCACGAATCCCACGCCGCAGGCGTCGTGTTCGTTGGCGGGATCGTAGAGGCCCTGCTTGGCGGGAAGACCGGGGGTGGGCCGACCGGGAAGACGCGTCATTGCGATGCTCGTGCCTGCTGCGTGGGGAAATCAAAACCGGAATGATGTGCGAAAAAAGCCGTGCCGATCATGCGTGCGCCACGTCGGAGGCCGGCGCCGCATCGAGGTCGCGGGCGTGGCCGCGGAGCAGTTCGATGAATCGCTCCACGGTCGGGGCCAGCGGTTTGCCGCGGGAACGGATGATGCCGAGGGGCCGGACGAGTTCTTCGCCCGCCAGCCGCACCGTGCAGAGCGTGCCCGCCGCGAGTTCACGCCCGACGGTCGGCTCCGGCAGCAGGGCCACGCCGGCGTCGATTTCGACGGCCCGCTTGATCGTTTCGATGTTGTCGAACTCCATGATCACGTTCGGCTGGGCATTGTGGGCCGCGATCGCGCGGTCGAGTTCGTGCCGGATGACGAGGTCGCTGTCGAAGCCGACCATCCTCTGGCCGTCGAGTTCGCCCAGCGACATCTGCACCCGCCCCGCAAAGGCGTTTCCCGGCGCGCAGACGAGCACGATCGGCTCCTCCCGCCAGGGCTCCGCCTCGATGGCCCGGGTGCTCCGCGGATAGCTCACGATGCCGATGTCGGCCTGCCCCTGCTCGACCGACTCGAACACGCGGTCGGGATGGAGGTATTCGAGCCGCACGTTCGCCTTCGGGTGGCGGCTCATGAACTCCTGGACATAGCGGCTCATGTGGTGCAGGCCCACGGAATAAATCGCCGCCATGCGAACCCGGCCCGCGACCTCGTCGTGCAGCGTGCGGACGGCGTCTTCGAGCGCGTCGTAGCTGGCGATGATCTTCCGGCAGCCGTCGTAAAAAACCTGACCCTCCCGGGTGGGCACCAACGGCCGCTTGGACCGCTCGATCAGCTGGACTCCGAGCCGGCTTTCGAGGTGGCCGACGACCTGACTGGCCCCGGACTGGGAAATGCCGTTGTCCGCCGCCGCTTTGGAGAAGCTGCGGCGGGACACGATGTCACAGAAGGTTTTGAGAGACTTCAGGTTCACCGGAGTCCGTGGAAAACGGCCCAGAAACGCCGACCCGCCTCATCCCTGATGAATAAAACGAATGTTGCCGCCGTGAAACATTCGGAAAACAAATACAGATTAGCCGGCCGCGGCTGCCGGTCAAGCGGGTTCCCGTCAACCGCTTGCTGTCGGCAACCCGGATCGGGCCGACAGGGCGATCCGGGGGATGTGGGCGACCAGCCCCCCCATGTTTCCCCGTCGGGAAATCCTGCACAACCGGCACGTCCGGACCCGATCCTGGGATCGGGGTCCTCATGCGTGCACCTGCTCCCTTCGCCTTTTTCCTGGCGTTCACCCTCGTTGTGTCGGTGACGACCGGACTCGCGCGCGCCGCCGAGGCCGAGATCGGCCCGCTCCCGGGCGGTGGGCTGGAGCAGGCCCAGTATCTGGAGGAGGCGCTGACCCACGAGGATCCGGCGCAGGAGGCCCTCATCCGGGAACTCGTGGACCAGGCCGTCGAGGCCCGACTCGCCGGGATTCCCCGTCCGAGATACATCCCGGCCACCGACGTCGCGCCGCCCAAGGGGCTGCTCCTTTATCAATCCACGCAGGGCTTCCCGCTCTCCGTGGCGATGAACGGCTTCATGCAGCTCCGCTGGCTCGAGTTCGCGCGATCGGCGACGTCCTGGACCAACTCCGCCGGCACGGTCCTGCCGATCACCAACATCAACACGTTCAATCTCAACCGGGTGCTGCTCTCCTTCTCCGGGCACGTCGCCGACGAGCGGCTCGTCTACCGCATGGCGCTCTTCGGCACGTCGGACATGGGCGTGCGATCGGCCTTCGTGCCGCTGGGCACCGTTGGCTGGCAGTTCAGCGAGGCCGCCACGGTTGCCGGCGGCGTGACGATCGTGCCGAGTTCGCGGGAGTGGGTCGATGGCCAGCCCTGGACGGTGGGCATCGATCGCAGCATGACCAACACCTTCTTCCGCCCCGGCTACAGTCCCGGCGTGTTCGCGGTCGGCACGCTCTTCGACCGCTCCGTCAGCTATCAGGCCGGCATCTGGAACGCGATCGACGGCGGTCAGGCGGGCGTGCTGCGGCGCGGCACGTCGATGGCCTGGGCGGGCAACACCTGGTGGGAGCCGCTGGAACCGTTCGGACTCGGTTACTCCGACATGGAGGCGCACGAGGAGCAGGCGATCCGCGTCGGCATGAGCGGCACCTACGCCCGCACTCAGGCGATCATCTTCCCCGGGCTCAACCCCGAAGACACCATCGTGCGGCTCTCGGACGGCACGCCGCTGGCGCTCAAGGGCGCGCTCGGGCCCGGCAGCCAACTCTCGCAATACGCATTCCAGCTCGCCACCATCGACGCGGGCTGGAAGTACAACGGCTGGGCGGTCAACTTCGAGTATTACTTCCGGCTGCTCGACGACTTCGTCGGCACGGGCACGTTCGAGCGGTCGAGCATCTACGACCAGGGCGGTCTGGGCTACGTGTCGTGGTGCTTCGTGCCGCGGACCTTCGAGGTCTATGGTCGCTCGAGCGCCCTCACCGGCCCCTACGGCACGGGGCAGGAATACGGCGGCGGCTTCAACTGGTATGTGAACCGATCGCGGCAGGGCCGATTCACGCTCGAGGCGCTCCACATGAACCGCAACCCGGCGCAGAACATCCTCTACCCCTACCGCGCCGGCTTCACCGGCACCGCCATCCAGACGCAGTTCATGATGAACTTTTAGACCGCATCCAGGTTCCGTGGAGCACCGGCCCGGGGGCGGCAGAAGTCGCCGCTCCGCGGTCCTCCGGATGGTCGCCGGGGCGAGGATACGCCCCCTCGCCTACCCCTCAAGCCGAAGCGAGGCCTCCGACCACGGGGGGCGCGGAGGCCCTGGCACGCTGGGCCGCCGGGGCCTTGGGCCGCCGGGGCCTCGGACCCGCTCGACCCGCGTGAACCGCGTGAACCGCGTGAACCGGAGGGTTTCCGGCACCGTATTCAACTCCCCGACGGGTGTTAGAATCCCCGGTTTGGCTTTCGCCCTCCCCCAGGACCGCCCGCTCTCGTGCCCTCCACTCCGTCCGTCAGCAAGGCCCAGCAGAAGGCGATCCAGAAGGCCGACACGCTCATCGAGGCCCTCGGCTGGATTCGCAAGTTCCGCGACACGACCACCGTCATCAAACTCGGCGGCAGCGTCGTCGAACATCCCGACTCGCTCCGGCACCTGCTCCTCGACATCGTGTTTTTGTCGACGCTCGGCATGCGGATCGTGGTCGTTCACGGCGGCGGCAAGGCGATCAGCCGGGCGATGGACCAGGCGGGAATCGAGCCAAAGTTCGTGCAGGGCCGCCGCTACACCGACGACGCCACGCTCGCCATCGTCGAGAAGGTGCTCGCCACCGAACTCAACCGCGACCTCGTGGCGAAGATCGAGGAGTTCGGCGGCCGGGCGATGTCGCTCAACTTCCTCTCCACCAACGTCCTGTTCGGTGAGCGGCTCACGCTCGACGGGCCCGATGGGGAGTCTCTCGATCTCGGGCATGTCGGCGAGGTCAACCGCGTGGACCGGCTCACCATCGACAACCTGATGTATGCCGGGCAGGTGCCGGTGATTCCCTCGATGGCCATGGGCCCCGACGGCGAGAAGCTCAACGTCAACGCCGACACCGCGGCGACGGCCGTGGCCGCCGGCATCGGGGCCGAGAAGCTCGTCGTGCTCTCCGACATCCCGGGCGTGCTCCGCGACGTCGCCGATCCCGAGAGTCTGATTCCCCACCTCACCGCCGCCGAGGCACGCCGGCTGATCGCCGATGGCACGATCGCGGCCGGCATGATCCCCAAGATCGAGGGCTGTCTCCGAACGCTCGAAGAGGGCGTGAAGAAGATCCACATCATCGACGGCCGCCTGCGGCATTCCCTCCTGCTCGAGATCTACACCACCAGCGGCGTCGGCACCGAACTCGTTCGCGACGAGTCGCTGGCATCCCCCAAGCTCACGGCCGCCGCGGCCGGCAGGCGTTAGCGCACGGTTTCTTTCCCCTTTCCGCACGGGAGACCACGTATGGCCACGATCGATTCCGCCATCGGCAACGCCACCAACCGCGTCATCGGCACGTTCGACCGCTACGTCGTGCCCAACTACCGACGGTTCCCGGTGTGCCTCGTGAAGGGCGAGGGCTCGCGGGTGTGGGATGCCGAGGGGCGGGAATACCTCGACCTGTTTCCGGGCTGGGGCTGCAACCTGTTGGGCCATTGCCCCGAGCCCGTGGTCAAGGCCGTGCAGGAGCAGGTGGCGAAGCTGATCCACGTGCCCAACACCTGGTACACCGAACCGCAGGGGGAATGGGCGAAGCTGCTGTCGGAGAGATCGTTCGGCGGTCAGGCCTTCTTCTGCAACTCCGGCACCGAGGCCAACGAGGCCGCGATCAAGCTCGTCCGCCTCCGCACCAACGGCGAGAAGTACAAGATCATCACGTTCCAGGGGGGCTTTCATGGCCGCACCATGGGGAGCGTGACGGCGACGGCCCAACCGAAATACCACGAGGGCCTCGGCCCCATGCTCGCGGGCTTTCAGTACGCCCCGCACGGCGACCTCGCCGCCGTCGAGAAACTCGTCGATGACCGCACCGGCGGCATTCTGGTCGAGCCGATCCTCGGCGAGGGGGGCGTGGTGCCCGCGCCGCCGGGCTTCCTTCAGGGCCTGCGGAAGATCGCCGACGAGCGCGACCTGCTCCTTGTGTTCGACGAGGTGCAGTGCGGCTGCGGCCGCACCGGGAAGTGGTTCGGCTACCAGCACTTCGGCGTCGTGCCCGACGTGATGACGCTCGCCAAGAGCCTCTGCGCCGGCATCGCCGGCGGCGCGATGCTCACCACGGTCGAACTGGCCAAGCACCTGCGGCCGGGGATGCATGCCTCCACGTTCGGCGGCAATCCGATCGCCGCCGCGGCGGGCATCGCCACGATCCACATGATCGAGCAACAGGGGCTTCTGGAGCACGTGGATCGGGCCGCCGAGGCCTTCCGCACGCGGCTCGAGGCGCTGCAGGACAGGTGCGACGCCGTCCGCGACGTGCGGGTGATGGGAATGATGATCGGCGTCGAACTCTCCATCGACTGCGCGGCCGTCGTGCAGGCCTGCCTCGATCGCAACCTGCTCGTCAACTCCACCCAGGGGCGCGTCATCCGGCTCCTGCCGGCGATGACGATCAACCAGGCCGACGTCGAGGACGGCTGCGACCGGCTGGCCGAGGCGATCCTCGAAGTGGCGTCCCGCACGGCCGCCTGAAGAACATCCCATGCTCCGGCATCTCATCGTTCCCGAAGACCTGAGTGCGGCCGAGATCGAGGCCGTGTTCGCGATCTCCCGCGACCTGCAGGAGAAGTTCGCAGCGGGCCGCCGCGACGCGCTCCTGCCGGGCCGCGTGCTGGCGCTCGTCTTCGAGAAGCAGAGCCTCCGCACGCGGGTGAGTTTCCAGGCGGCGATGACCCACCTCGGCGGGTCGAGCCTGTTCCTCGGCGCCGACACCGGCTTCGCCTCGTCGCGGGAGAGCGTCGCGGACTTCGGCCGCGTGCTCAGTGAATACGTCGATGCGATCGTCTGCCGCTCCAAGGCCCATGACACGATCGTTCAACTCGCCGCCGTGGCGAGTGTCCCCGTGATCAACGGGCTGTCCGACGAGTCGCATCCCTGCCAGGCCCTGGCCGACATCTACACGCTCCGGCAGGCCGTCGGCCGGGTGAACGGCCTGACGCTGGCGTTCGTGGGCGACGGCAACAACGTGGCGCGGTCGCTCGCGGTCGTGTGCGGGCTCCTGGGCATGCGGTTCGTGCTCGCCGCGCCGGAGCGATACCAGTTCGACGACGCCTTCCGCGGCCACCTGAAGGCGATCCTCCCCGACGCCGACATTTCCGAGACGACCGATCCGGTGGCCGCGGTTCGAAACGCCGCCGTCGTCTACACCGACGTCTGGGCGAGCATGGGCCAGGAGGCGGAGCGTCGGGAACGGATCGCCGCCTTCGAGCCGTATCAGGTGAACGCCGCGCTCATGGCCCACAGCCCGGATGCGATGTTCATGCATTGCCTTCCTGCCCGCCGCCGAGATCGAGGAGACGGAGGACCCCG
>SXWC01000017.1 GCA_005789975.1 Planctomycetaceae bacterium | reverse complement strand
GCTCGTAGAGGGCGGTGCCGTCGAACCGCCGCAGGCCGTGGCCGTCCTTGGGGAAGTGGGCCGGGACCCAGTCGATGATCACGCCGACACCGGCCCGGTGCAGGGCGTCGATCAGCGACATGAGCGCCTGGGGCGGGCCGAATCGACTGGTGGCGGCGAACAGGCCGATCGTCTGGTAGCCCCAGCTCGCCGAGAGCGGGTGTTCGGTGGGAGGCAGAAACTCGACGTGCGTGAAACCCATCTCGACCACGTAGGGCACGAGTTCGCGTTCGAGGTCGGCATAGCTGAGCCAGCGGTGCGGGTCGTCTCCCGGCCGCCGCCAGCTGCCGAGATGAACCTCGTACATGTTCAGCGGCGCGGAGAGCGAGTTGGCGGCCGAGCGGCCGGCCATCCAGTCGCCGTCGCGCCACTGGTAGCCATCGAGGTCGATCACCTGCGAGGCTGTCCGCGGCGGCACCTCGGCACCGAACCCATGGGGATCGGTCCGGTCGCTCTGGCCTTCGGCCGTGTGAACGCGGTATTTGTAGAGCGTGCCGGCACCGAGGCCGGGAACGAACAGCTCCCAGACGCCGGACGGAATCCGCTTGTGCATCCGGTGGGCCAGGCCGTCCCAGCCGTTGAAGTCGCCGACGACCGAAACGCCTTCGGCATTCGGGGCCCAGACGGCGAAGTTGACCCCCGACACGCCGGCTTGGGTCTCGGGATGGGCCCCGAGTTTCTCGTAGCTGGTCCAGTGCCTGCCTTCGCCGAGGAGGTGAAGGTCGTAGTCGGTGAGCATGGGATGGGCCTGGCGTCGCGGGGGAGGACCGTACAATCGTGACACACGGCAGGGCTTCACGCGACCGCCGGCGGGTCGAACGATGGCGGGCTCGTTGTCGGTCGTGACGGATACGACGGTGGAGGCCGGTGACGATGGGCTATGAACGATTTTCCCCCGTGGAACGCCCAATCGCCGTCGGCGGCATGTCGCTCACGTTCTGGCTCCCCCCGGACCTCGACGCGCTCATCGACGTGGATGCCTTCGAGCGGGACGAACGGATCCCCTACTGGGCCAACGTCTGGGAGTCGGCCGTGGTGCTCGCCGAGGACATCGCCTCCTTGGACGGCGGCGGTCGCCGGTTCCTCGAACTCGGCTGCGGCCTCGCGCTGCCCGCGGTGGTGGCCCAGCGGCGAGGTTTCCGGGTGGTGGCCAGCGATTACGAGGAGGACGCCCTGGAGGGGGTGCGGTTCAACGCCGACCGGAACGGGGCCGGTGGGCTCGAAACGCTCCTGCTGGACTGGCGGTGCCTGCCCGATGACCTGCCCGCGTTCGACCTCGTGGTGGCGGCCGACGTGCTCTACGAAAAACATCACGCCGAGGCGCTGGCGGGCGTTGTGGCCCGGACGCTCGCCCCGCACGGCGTGGCCCTCGTGGCCGACCCGGGCCGCGCCCGCGCGGTCGACTTCGAGCCGGCCATCCGCGCCGCGGGCCTCGGGGTGGTCAAGCAGCGTCCCCGCCGGCCGCGAGGCGTCGAAACAGGCCCCGAGATCGACATCTACCGCGTCACGCACCCGGCCTGACGCCGCCTGGGAGTCTTCCCGAAACCCCGCGGGCCGGGCCGCGAGGCAAAGGCCCTCCCCCGCTTCCCGCCTTTGCCCGTGCCCGCCGGCCCGCAGGCCCGTCCGACACCGTCCCCCGCGGCCCCGGGTGGTGGTCCACCCGAGGGCTGCGGGCCGGACGGATGAACGGTCAGGCGACGAGCCTCATGGCGGGCTGCTCACCGGTGATGCCGATCACGAACTCCTCGAAGATCTTCACGTCGAGCGCCGAGGCGGTCTCGGCCTCGGGGTGGAACTGCACGCCGATCGCGGTCCAGTTCTCGACGGCACTCTCGATCGCCTCGATGACGCCGTCCGGGGCCCGGGCGGTCACGCGGAAGCTCGCAGCCACGTCGTCGATCGCCATGTGATGCATGCTGTTCACACGGATCTCTCCGTCACCGTAGACGCGTTCCATCGCCGAACCCGGCTCGACGACCAGGGCATGGCGGTGACCCAGGTCGGTCGGGTCCTTGTGCGGGATCGCCTTCGGCAGGTCCTCGGGGATGTGCAGGAAGAGCGTGCCCCCTTCGGTGATATTGAGCAGCTGCATGCCGCTGCCGATCGCGAGCACCGGCATGTGCCGGGCACAGATGTGCTTGGCGAGCAGGCGGTCGAAATCCTCGCGGCGGGTGTCCATCGGGCGGACCGAGGGGTGGGGCATGTAGCCGTCGCGGCGGGGGTCGAGGTCGGCCCCGCCCACCATCACCACGCCGTCGAGCAGGTCGAGCAGACGGACCACGTCGTCCTCGTCGGCCAGGGGGGGCAGGATCACCGGGATGCCACCGGAGGCGATGATGCCGTCGTAATAGCCGGCGGCGACGAACGAGAGCGCGGCGTGCTCCTTGCGGGTCGAGCGGTAGTCGGTGTTGATGCCGATGAGGGGCTTTGCTGCCATGGAAACGCAATCCTCCGTGAGGTCCCAGCCGGCTTCCCTGCCGGCACGGGGGCGAAGGTATCGGCCGCAAGGGCAGCTGCAAGGATTTTTGTGATTTTGTGGTGAGGGCGTGGGTGCCACCACAAGATCAAGTGCTAGCACGGTGGGTGCTAGCAGGCGGTGGCCCAACTCATCCACGACCCTTGCCCGGTCGATCGACCGGCGGAAACGCCGCGGGGCTCCGCGGTCGATGGTCTTCGCATCCCGCCCGGACAGACCCGTTCCACCGCTGCCGGTGACGGCGGGTGATCGGTTTTCGGGGCTGGGAGGGCTACGCGGCGATCCAGGTGGCCTGCTTGAAGCTGCGGAGCCACGTCAGTTGCCGTTTGGCGAGCTGCCGGGTGCGCTGCTGCGTGCGGCGCACGGCCTCGTCGTGGTCGATCCGGCCCTCGATCAGGTCGATCGCTTCGGCATAGCCGGCGGCCTGAAGGGCGGTCGGACCGATGCCGCCGGGGAGGAGCATGGCCGCGCGGGTCTCCTCCACGAGCCCTTCGGAAAACATCCGCTCCACACGGCGGTCGATCCGTTCGTTGAGCACGGCCCGGGGCAGATCGAGGATCAGCAGGCGCTCCTCGAAGCGACGACGCTCCTCGCACCGCAGATGTTGCTCGGCGGGCAGGACGGAAGACAGGGGCCGGCCCGCGGTCGAGGCCACTTCGAGCGCCCGGATGATCCGCTTCGCATCCCGGGGATGAATCCGGGCGGCCGAAGCGGGATCGATCCCGGCGAGCCGGCGGTGGAGTGTCTCCGGGCCGTGGGCGTCGGCCTCGGCCACGAGCCGGTCGCGGAGGGCGGGATCGGCCGGCGGCAGGGATGTCAGGCCGTCGCGGAGGGCCCGGAGGTAGAGCGGGGTGCCGCCCACGAAGAGGATGCCGCGGCCGCGGGCCCGGCAGTCGGCCACGGCGCGAGTCGCCTCCTCGAGCCACATCGCCACGCTGTAGGGGGCGGCGGCGGTCGCCACGTCCACGACGTGGTGGGGCACGAGCCGCCGCTGCTCCGGGGTGGGCTTGGCCGTGCCCACGTCGAGGCCCCGGTAGACGGCCATCGAATCGACGCTCACGATCTCCGCCCCGAGCCGGCGGGCCAACCGCACCGCCAGGGCCGATTTTCCGGAGGCGGTGGGACCCGACAGAAACCAGCAATCCTCCCCGAGCGGCGGGGCGGGGTGGCACGAGCCCCCGCCGGGCCATGCTAGAGTTGTGGTCCCCGCGGTCGGCGGCCCGGAGCCATCCGGCCGGCCGGCGGGGGCGTCATCGGGAGTCGTTGGAACTCGTGTCGGATTCTCGAACATCGGCCCGCCGCTCTGGCGAAGTCCTGGAAACGCTGGAGGGGGTGATCGCCTCGCGGAAACGCGACCCGTCCGTGCGATCCTACACCACCAAACTCCTGGCCGGGGGCCCCGCGGCCGCCGGAGCCAAGGTCTCCGAGGAGGCCGCCGAATTCGTCCAGGCAGCCTGCGGCGAGACCGACGAACGGGTCGTCTCCGAGGCGGCCGATCTCATCTACCACACCCTCGTGCTCCTCGCCTGTCGCAACGTGCCCCTGGCGAGCGTCGAAGACGAGCTGGCCCGGCGGTTCGGCGTGTCGGGTCTCGACGAGAAAGCGGCACGGCAGGGCGGCGCCCAGGGAGCCTCGACATGAGCGATGACGTGAGGGAACGGCTGCTGCGGATCGGCATCCCCAGCAAGGGCAGGCTTGCGGAACTCGCCGGGCAACTGCTCGCCGATGCGGGACTCTCGTTTCGCCGCACGGAGCGGAGCCTCTTCGCCCGCTGCAAGGACATGCCGGTGGAGGTGACGTTTCTCCGCACCGACGACATTCCGGTGCTCACCGCCGAGGGGGCCATCGATCTCGGGATCACCGGCGCCGACCTCGTGGCGGAGAGCGGCGCCGACGTGAGGCACCGTCTCGACCTCGGCGTGGGCACCTGCCGGCTGGCGCTCTGCGTCCCCGACGACGCCACCATCGATGATCCGCGGAAACTCGCGGGCCGCCGCGTCGCCACGAGCTTCCCGCGGATCACCCGCCGCTGGCTGGCCGATCGCGGTGTCGAGGCCCACTTCGTCGAACTCTCCGGCAGCGTCGAGGTGATGATCGCCCTGGGGGTCGCCGATGCGATCGTCGATCTCGTCGAGACCGGCAGCACGCTCGCCGCCAACAGGCTCCACGTGCTCGACGAGATCGGCCGCTACGAGACGGTGCTCGTCCAGCACCCGGGCCTCGCCGACACCGCACTCGCCGACCGGATCGTGCGGCGTCTGGAAGGCATCGTGATCGCCCGGAGCTGGTCGCTGCTGGAATACAACGTGCTGCGCACGCGGCTCGCCGAGGCCGAGAAGATCACTCCCGGTTTCAACTCCCCGACGGTGATGTCGCTCGAGGATCAGGCATGGTGCGCGGTGCGGGCCATGGTGAAACGGGGCGATGTCCACGCCGTGATGGAGCGGCTCGAGGCGATCGGCGCCAGCGCCGTGATCGAGACGCGAATCGGCAACTGCCGGCTGTAGCCCCCCGGCTGATGCCGTCATGCCGGAGGATCGGTCGATCAGCCGTCGAGCGTGCCGGCGATGACCCTGCCCGCGCGGAGCGTGGCCAGGATGCGGGTCGCGGGATCGAGCACGGCTCGATGGGGATCTCGATCGACGGTCATCGGCCGGAGAATGACGAAGTCGGCGGGGCGATCCGGGGCGAGCACTCCTGAAGAGCGGTCGAAGCCGAGCGCCCAGGCGGACTGCACCGTGGCCATGCGGAGCGATTCCGCGGGCGAGCAGACGCCGGCGGCGACGAGCGTGCGGCACTCGGCGAGCACGGAGAGGTCGGGGTTCGAGGCGCGGCTGTCGGTGCCGATCGCCACGCGGATGCCGGCCTCCCGGAACACCGCCACCGGCGGCAGCATGCCCGAAAGCGCGAGCGTGGTCCGCGGGCAGACGGCCACGCAGAGCCGATCGCGATGCCTGGCCAGCCGGGCGAGCGCGACCGGGTCGCGGCCGAGGTATGTGCCATGCACGACGACGCCGCGGGGACCGCGGGCGAGTCGCGAAATCCAGTCCGCCGCGGACAGCAGCAGGGGAGGATGCGCGGCATCCCAGGCACCGAGCCCTTCGAGCAACCGACGAAACGGTCCGCTTCCGGAGGCGATGAGTTCCTCTTCCGCCAGGCTCTCGGCAACATGCATCGCCAGCGGAAGCCTCCTCCGGACCGCCTCGGCCACGAGCGCCGCACCCAGCGGCGCGGCGACCGAATACGGGGCGTGGGGCGACAGGCCCGGTGCCACGCCCCGCCCGGCGAGTCGCCCCACGTCGCGGATGCACGATCGCAGCGCCGCGTGCCCCGCCGTGGGAGACAGCCCGAGCACCTCGCGGAAGGCGCGGATTCGCGGACCGCCTCCGGCGAAGGCATCGGCGGGGACCGAGGTGGCGATCTCGCCGATCGCCGTGACCCCGGCGGCGGCACTCTCGCGGAGGCCCGCACGGATGGCAGGCCCGGCCCGGTCGGCAGGGCCCTCTTCAGCCGTCCGCGACCGCCGCAGCGCCACCACCCTGCCGATCCAGCCGGGCAGGCCGCCGGCGGCATCGAGCGGGGCGGGCGTGTCGGAAAACTCGAGATGTGTGTGGGCGTTGACGAGCCCGGGCATCACGATTGCGTCGCCCAGGTCGATCACCCGGGTGCCGGGCCGATCGTGCCGGGCGCCGCCGCCGACCGCGATGATCCTCCCGCGGCGGATCCTCATCCAGCCGTTGGCGATCGCCGGTCCCCGCATCGGGAGGAGGTGCGAGCAGCGGATCGTCAGATCGGATGCGTCCGTCCGGCTCACGGGGCAGTCGAAGCCATCGGGACGGCCGACGTCACCGGAAGGGGCACGAACCCGGCACGCCCTCGCCCGGGATCGGCGGGAGATGCCTGCGGCTCCTCCTCGAAGAGTTCGTAAAACACGTTTCGGCGGCGCGGAATCCAGCCGAGTTCGGAAATGGCCGACCGCATCTCGTCGAGCGTGAGGTGATGGACGGTTCCCGCGGCACTGACCACGTTTTCCTCGATCATCAGGCTGCCCATGTCGTTGGCTCCGAAGAGCAACGCCAGTTGGCCGATCTCACGACCCTGCGTCACCCAGCTCGACTGGATGTTGGCGAAGTTGTCGAGGTAGAGGCGGGCCACCGCCTGCGTTTTCAGGTACTCGAAGGCCCCGGTGGGGGGAATGTCGTCCATTTCGGTGTTGTCGGGCTGGAACGACCAGCAGATGAAGGCGGTGAAGCCGCCGGTCTCGTCCTGCAGTTCCCGCAGGCGATCGAGGTGCTCCACCCGCTCGGCGAGGGTCTCGATGTGACCGAACATCATCGTCGCCGTGCTGCGTCCGCCGAGCTGGTGCCACTGCCGGTGCACTTCGAGCCAGTCGTCGGTCAGCACCTTCCCGCGGGTCATCGCCTCGCGGACGCGATCGACGAGGATCTCGCCGCCGCCACCGGGCAGCGAGCCCAGCCCCGCCCGCGCCAATCGCTCGAGCACCTCGCGGAGCGGCCGCTTGGAAACCGTGGTGAAGTGGTGGATCTCCGGGGGCGAGAAGCCGTGGACGTTGACGGCGGGAAACTCCCGCTTGATGTCGCGGAGGAGGTCTTCATACCACTCGAGGGTGAGCGTGGGATGCAGGCCTCCCTGCATCAGGATCTGATCGCCACCGATCGCGACCATCTCCTCGATCTTCCTGAGAATCGTCCCCCGGTCGAGCACGTAGCCTTCGGGATGCTTCGGCCCACGGTAGAAGGCGCAGAAGTCGCACACCGCCGTGCACACGTTCGTGTAGTTGATGTTGCGGTCGATGTTGTAGGTGCGGTAGGGCTCGGGATGAAGCCTGCGGGAGACGGCGTCGGCGGCCCGGCCGATCGCGGCGAGTTCGTGTGACTCGAGCAGGGTGACGGCGTCGCCCGGTGACAACCGGCCGCCGGCGACGACATCGTCGAGGATCGAGGAAATCCGGCCTGCATTCATCTCGAATCGCTCCTCTCGTGGTCGGCCACCATGATCCCGGCCGGCCGCCTCCCCCGCTTCGACGCCTGAAACGTCTCCCGCTCCGCCGGGGCGAGGTTCAGGCCGACGGCATGCCGCCGGAAAAGGGCGAGCGCCTCGAGTTCGCGGGCCTCCAGGTGATAGTGCAGGTTGTCGTGGAGATAACTCAGGCACTGCGGCACCGTGAGCCCGTGGGCGGCCGCTTCCGCGGCGGCGATCGCGGCAAGATTCGCGATGCCGGAGTCGCGGGCCCGGGCGAGCAACGGCTCGAGGGGGCCGGCATCGACACCATCCCGGGCCGCCCAGACGGCAAACACGAACGGCAGTCCCGTCCAGCGGCACCACTCGTCACCGAGATCCCAGATCACCTGGAAACACCCGGCGGCCCGCTCGGTGGAGCCCCGGGAATCGATCGCCCTGTCACCGATCAGCAGCACGGCATCCGCGGCGGTGTCGGCGAGCCCTGAGCCGATCGGCAGGGTTTCGACCGTCGGAAAGACGCCGTGTCGCTCAGCCAGCAGGATTCGGGCGAGGGTGGCACTGGTTCGAGACCCCTCGTCCACGGCCAGCGTGGTGATCTTTTCGGGGGCCTTCCGAAAAAACAGTTTCACGCTCATCACCGGACCGTGACATCCGATGCAGGCGTTGCTCACCACGGAATGGCCGCCACGGAATACCTCGATCGACGGGATCAAGGCCACATCGAGGATCCCCGATGCGAGCTGATCGGCGAGCCGACTCGGCAGGTCGTACCGCACATCGACACCCGCCGCCGCCAGGCCGTGGACGAGGGGACGGGTGTTGAGATACTGCACGGCTCCCACGCGAAGCCGACGGGGGTCGTTCCGGCGGATTCGGTGCTGGGAGGGCTGGTGGATCATGGGGGTGCCGGCAGATGGATTTTCGTCGGGCTAGCCACCCGGGATCAACCGCATTTTCCGGCACCCGCTAACCGGCCCCTGCTCACGGCCCGGGGGAAAGCCGCCCGGGGGCCGGCAGCCGCGGGGCCGACCCGGGCAATTTCCACCATTTCGACCCCGGGAAACAACGCCCGTCCCCTGCTCGACGGCCGCCGCAGTTCAGCGGCAATCGACACGAGACACCGGCTGCTAGGCCTCCAGCACCCGGAAGGCGCGGATTCCGAGGAACAAGGGCACGAACGTGGTCAGCAGGCCCAGCGCCACGACCAGCCCGAGGCTCGTCGCGGTGCCCCAGGGTCCGCCGGCCCAGGCGAGCATGCCGGCCGGGGCGAGGAATGCCGGTCCGAGCGTGTCCCCCACCATGAAAAGGTAGTTCGGCACGGCCGCCAGAACCACCACGATCATGATGAACAGCGAACTGATCACGAGGCAAAGCGTGCCGCCGAAGCCGGAGGAAATCTTCGCCGGGGACGACTCCCTCAGTTCCGGCATCCGGGCACCGAGCCCCACGGCGATGCCCGAGAGCCCCATGCAGAGAACGACGCAGCAGAGTTCGTGCTGGGCGACGAGCCACCAGGGGATCCCGAGCATGGAGTCGCTGAGCAGCACGAGGCTGCAGCACGGGATCAGTCCGCCGACGAACGAGAAGATGAACTTCGACCAGACGATCTGATCCCGGTGCACCGGGAGCAGTCTCAGGATCCAGAACCGCTGCCCCTCCAGGCTGATCATCGGAAACACGAACCGCGTCGTGAATGTCGAGAGGATGAGGCCCAGGACGGCCAGGTTGAGGAAGCCGATCATCGAGGCGTAGGAGTTTTTGTAGTTGAACGAGCGGAGGTTGACGAAGTAGAGCCCCAGGAGGCCGAAGAAGATGACGAACTGCGACCACTGCGAGACGTCGCGGCGAAAGAGCCGCAGGTCCTTGACGAGCAGGAGCCGCAGCGGCCTCCCGGCGGCGAAGCCCGCGGAGCCGAGAAAGCGGTCGAACCCTCCCTGAGGGCGGCGGCGACGGGCCGGCACCTCGGCGGAGAGCTGGCTGTAGCCGCGCCGGTAGGCCACGCGGGCCAGCCAGCCCGCCAAGAGCTGCAGCACCAGCGCATTGGCGACGAGCAGGCAGAGAAACCTGACCGCCTCGCTCAGGCCCCCGACCGACATCCGGCCGTCACCGTCGATGCGGGCAGCCTCGATCAGGCCGCTCGAGAGCCACCAGCTCGGCAGGAACTTCTGTTCGGTCAGCGCGAGGCGGGCGAACGTCCGTTCGAACCAGGCCGCCGACATCGTGTCGAGCGGGGCCCGCGAGGACATCGACCAGGCCAGCCAGGCCGCGGCCGCGCAGGCGACGACCACGCCCGCCGACAGGGCGTGGAGCCGCAGTCGCGGGAGCCACGCCACGAGCAGGATGCAGCAGATGCTGCCGATGGCCGCCGGGATCACGACGAAGGCGATCATGAACGGCAGCATGAGCAGAAAATAGGGCCAGGCCGAGTGCCGCACCACTCCGTAGGCGGCGAGCATCGGGCTCCCGAGAAGCACGAAGCCCCAGCTGGAAAACCAGACCGCCTCGCGGAAGGTGTGGGCGTGGATCATCTCCGCCCGCGCCGGCAGCGTGAGGAGCAGCCGGGCCTCCGCCGAGCAATACATGCCTCCGTAGGTGAGGATGCCGGCGGAGAAGACGAGCATCACCATGAGCGACGAGAAGAAGGCGTTGAACAGCAGCGAGATCACGTCGGCGTGCAGGTCGTCGAGAAAGGCGAAGGCCTCGACGAAGAGCCCGTACAACGAACCCCAAAACAGTCCGCTGAGCAGCAGGACCAGCGTCACCCGCAGCCGTGAGTCGCGAAACAACGAACGCACCGTCTGCCAGGACAGCGTCGCCCTGAGCCGGAGAAAGAGCCGTGACTCCTCCTCGAAGGGGAGCGGTCGCACGATGTCGTGACCCGGCTCCCGTCCCGTCATGGCCGGCCGATCCGGGCCGAGGTGAGTTCGAGGTAGAGGTGCTCGAGCGTCGTCGCCTCCAGCGCCATCTGGTCGCGAAGCTCCGCCACCGTTCCCAAAAACCGCAACTGTCCGCGGACCATGATCCCCACGCGGTCCGCCATCTCCTCGGCCATCGCCAGCGTGTGCGTGGACATGAAGACGGTCATTCCCTCCCGGGTCCGCGCGGCGAGCAGATCCTTGACGATCCGCACGCTGCGAGGATCGAGCCCGACCATCGGCTCATCGAGCACCAGCACGCTCGGGTCGTGCAGGAATGCCGCCGCGAAGACCAGCCGCTGCTTCATCCCCAGCGAATAGCTCTCGGAGAGGTCGTCGGCGAACTCGCCGAGTTCGAAGTGCTCGATCTCGCGCTCGATCCGCGCGGCCGCCTCCCGGCGGGGCATGCCGAACATTTCGGCGATGAACCAGAGAAACTCCCGGCCGCTGAGTTTGTCGTAGAGGCAGGGCTCGTCGGGCACGTAGCCGAGGTGCAGATGCGCGCCGCGGGCGTCCTTGACCAGATCGTGGCCGCACACCCGCACCGCCCCGCGGGATGGCTGCAGCAGGCCCACGAGCATCCGGATCGTGGTCGTCTTGCCGGCGCCGTTGGGGCCCAGGAGCGCGAAGAGTTCCCCCCTCGGGATCGAAAGCGTGAGGTCCGAAACGGCCGTCTTCGGCCCGAAGGTGCGGCTCGCATGGTCAAACTCGATCATCGGATGCCCGCCTCCGTCGACGGGGCGGCGGCGCCGGCAGCATCGGACGGCAGCATCATCTCCTCGGCCAGCTGGGCCGCCGACTCGTCGGTCCGGCGGACGAACAGCATCCGCGCCCCGGCGATCGCGGTCTCCTGCCTGAGAACCCTGCCCGAGAGATCGACCCACGACCGGCAGCGGGGCTCGCGGTCGCTCGTGGGATCCTCGCGATACGAAACGACGTGCACCCGCGTCAGGGTGTTTTCCCAGTAGAGCGTCTCCTCGCTTCCGACCTCGGCGTGGAGGAGTTCGATCGACGCACGGCCCGGCCGCAGCTGACTGTAGACGGGCACGGTCCAGCAGCGGCCCTCGGAGAGTCCGGGCAGCGTGGCCTGCGGCGACAGCTCGTCGCCGATCATCACATGCGATGGAAGGTGCCTGCTTGCCTCATACTCCATGCCTCCCGCCTTGATGGTCGCCACCACGCGACCGTCGTCGATGGTGCCGTCGAGCGTGATCTCCTCGGCGGTGCCCGGCACCGAGATGCGCGACGAGAAGGACCGCAACGCACCGGCCGCGTCGATGGCCAGGCCGCCGCGGGCGTCGAATCCGACGGTCGTGCCGGCCGGGGCCGTGGATTGAAGCAACCGGCTCACCCAGGCCGGCAGCATCTCGTCGAGCACGAGGTTCTCGACATGCAGGTGGGTGTTGATCCCAAGGCCGCCCGCGGCGGTGCGGCTCGAGGTCGCCAGCGCCCAGCCCACGGGCCGCTCGTTGAGCCACACCGTCCACGCCACGGGAATCGTCCGGTTGCCCGCCGCATACAACGCCTGATGGCCGGGCGGCGGGCCGGGATTGAACGCCGGCAGGATTTTGGTGCCGACCAGCCAGCCGCTGGTCACCAACCAGAAACCGAGGACGATCGGCGTCAGCAGCGGTCTTTGGAGCATGGCCCGGACGACGTGCGGGATGATTGACGCGGTCGTTTCTCCGCCCCTCGGTGCCCGTTCCGAGATTGCGAACGACACCCCCAGAGTCTAGCTGTTCGTGGCCAAAGTCATCCATGATGTTTGTCCAGTGGATCGACCGGCTCAAACGCCGAGGATTTTCGCGGTCGACGATCCTCGCATCCCTGCTCGGGCAGACTTCTTCCACAGTCTGCTCGTTCGGCTTTCCCAGTTTTCGGAGGCATGAGAAGTCGCCCGTCGCGTAGGTCGGGGGTGCCCATGCCCCGTCGCCGGACGTTCGCGGATGCCAGCGTGGCATCCGCTCACTCGATGCCGGCTGCGCTCCCGGCATCCTGCCTTCGCCGGCCGCCAACGCCGGCTTTCAGGGCATGGGCACCCCCTCCCAAGACCACCCTGATTCGGCCAGGAAGCGTGTCACTGAACGACGGGTCGGCCTTGCTGGGATACCAGCGGTGAGTCGGCGGCTGCGAGCCGGGTGACTTCCACTCCGTACACTCCGAAAAACTGCAAAAGTCGAAGCCAGCGGCCCCGGGTGGCCCGGGAAAACCTGCCGCAAGTTGCGGTGTTTGCCGGGGCTCATGCGAATCTCACGCTCCGAACGATTGCCGTCCTGCGGCGGCCCGCGTAAACTTCGCTCTCGGTCGTGCCCCGGGGAGGAAAAGTCATGCCTGAAAAACAAGACATGCCGCGGACCGTCTATTACCACCAGGGATGCCCCGTCTGCGGACGTCGGCTCCAGATCGACGTGAGTCTGCTGGGCAACCGGGTCTACTGCCAGCACTGCGGCGGCGGGTTCATCGCCATGGACGACGCAATGATCGGCGGCCAGGCCTCCCGGAACCCGATCGACGCGGCCCGCAGGGCCGACATCCTCCTGCACCGCGCTGCCATGGCGCTGGAGCAGGCCGGCATCGAAGCCGACGACTCCGATCGTTGAGAGCGGGTCAGCGGCCGTCCGGCCAGCCGGCACCGAAGCCGGCCAGTTCACCAAGGCGGCGCCAGTATCCCGGGAACGTCTTGCCGACGCAGCCGGGATCCTGAATGAGCACCCCGGGTGTCCGCAGGCCCGCGAGCGACAGGCTCATCGCCATGCGATGGTCCTCGTAGGTGCGGATGCTGGCGCCGTGGAGCGGGCCCGGAACGATCGTCAGGCCGTCTGCGTGCTCGCGGGCGTCGGCACCGAGGCTCCGGAGCTCGTGGACGAGGTTGCCGATCCGGTCGGTCTCCTTGTCGCGGATGTGGGCCACGTTTCGGATCGTCGTCGGTGATTCCGCAAAGAGGGCGACCACCGCGAGGGTCGGCACCGTGTCGCTGATCGCGTTCATGTCGATGTCGATCCCGTGGACCACCCGTCCCGTGACGGTGATCGACTCGTCGACTCCGGGGGCGGCGCCCTGGTGCCAGACCACCTCGCATCCCATCCGGGCGAGTGCATCGCAGAAGGCCACGTCACCCTGCATGCTGCGTCTCGACAGGCCCTCGATCCGCATCGAGCCGCCGGTGATGGCGGCGGCCGCAGAAAAGTAACTCGCCGCCGAGGCGTCGGGCTCGATGGCGTAGTCGCGGCCGACGTAGCCGCCGGGAGGGATGCTCCACGTGCGGTCGTCCTCGGTCTCGCAGCGGCCACCGAAATCGGCGATCACCCGGCGCGTCATATCGAGGTAGGGAAGCGAGACGAGCTCGCCGGTGAAGCGGATGCGGACACCCGCTGCGGTGCATGGCGCCGCGAGGGCCAGTCCGCTGGCGAACTGGCTCGATGCGGTGCCGCGGACGGCGGCCGTGCCCCCGGCCAGGCCGCGGGAACGGATCGTCACCGGCGGACACTCGCCGGGGCTGCCCGCCGCCGCGTCGATGCCGAGTTCACGGAGCGCCGCGAGGAGATCGCCGATGGGCCGCTGCCGCATCCGGGGCGTGCCATCGAGCTGGTAATGCCCGTGACCGAGGGCGCAGACGGCCGCGAGGAATCGCATCGTCGTGCCGCTCGCCGCACAGTCGAGCGTCGCCTCCGCGGCCGGAATCGAGCCCCCCGATCCCTCGACGAGGACCTCGCCTCTCGGCCAGTCGGCCTGGAGTCGCAGGCCCAGAGAGGCCAGCGCCGCCACCATGACGCGGGTATCCTGGCTGTCGAGCACGCCGGTCAGCCGGCTCGTCCCCCGGGCCAGCGCGGCGCAGACCAGGGCGCGATTGGTGATGCTCTTCGAACCCGGCGGGCGGATGCGACCCTCGATCGGCCCGGAGCAGACGGGGATGGTCAGGGAGTCGTCCATGGATGGAAATGCAGTTGCACGCCGCGATGCGGCCGGGGAAAAAGGAGCGGGAGCCCAAGGGTAGGTCACCGGCCGCCCGCGGTCCATGCCTCGCGACCCAGATCGGTCACCATCGTCATGCCCCTTCCGCCACCGCCAGGCCCGCCCGCCATCGCCGCGTATGATTTCGTGGCGCCGGCAACGATCCTGTTCGGCCCGGGCCGGCTGTCGGAGTTGGGGCTCTTGGCCGCACGACTCGGCGGGGTCGCCTGGATCGTGGCCGGCCGGCGCAGCCTCGCCGGATGTGGTGGGCGGGGCGTCGTGGAGGGAATCCTCCACGACGCGGGGCTCGAGACGACGTGGATCGCAGCCACCGGCGGTGAGCCGACGGTGGCCGAAGTGGCAGACGCCGTCCGTGGGCTGCCTGCGCGGGATGGTGTCTTGCCGGTGGTGATCGCGATCGGCGGCGGTTCCACGATCGACCTCGCCAAGGCCGTCGCCGCCCTGGCGACCAACGCCGATTCCAGGGAGGCCGACATCGAGCAGCAGGTGATCGATCATCTCGAGGGGCTGGGCCGCGGGCTGCAGATCCGAGTCGCCCCCCTGCCGGTGATCGCCGTGCCGACGACGGCCGGAACGGGTGCCGAGGCGACCCGCAACGCCGTCATCTCGTGCCCCCGTCGCCGCTTCAAGAAAAGCATGCGGAGCCCGTTCATGGTGCCGCGGGCCGCCATCGTCGATCCCGCGGTCACCGTCTCGTGTGAGCGCGGCGTCACGGCGGCCTCGGGGCTCGACTGCGTGACACAGTTGATCGAGTCTTTCGTCTGCCGCTTTCGCGCGCCGCTGCCGCGGGCGCTGGTGATCGACGCGTTGCCGCGGGCGGTCGCCGCCCTGCCACGGGCGCTCGCATCCCCGGCCGATCTCGACGCCCGCGGGGCGATGAGCCACGCCGCCCTCGTGTCCGGCATCGCGCTGACCAACTCGGGGCTGGGCATGGCGCACGGCGTGGCGGCGGCGCTCGGCGTGGAATGCGGCGCCCCGCATGGGCTCGCCTGTGCCCTGATGCTGCCCGTCGCGTTGCGGGTCAATCAGGCCGCGTGCCGGGACGATTTCGCCATGCTCGAGCGTGCCATCGATCCCGGGGCCTCCGCCGATGCGGAGAGGGCGGCCGATGCGTTCGTCGGCCGCATCGACGCCCTCTGCGAAGTCGCGGGCACGCCGCGTCGGCTCAGGGATCTGGGGCTTGATCGAGCGCGGATCGGCTGGCTCGCCGAAAACTCCGGCGGAGCGAGCATGCGGGGCAACCCCGTCGAACTCACCCCGGGCACGCTCCGCGGGATCCTGGCGGCGGCGTGGTGATCGTCACCGGTTCCCGTTCAGGATCGGATCGTCGAGCAGGGGCATGATCGACTTTGTCGCCGGCTCGCCGGCCAGGGCGATGAGCCACTCCGCTCGGACCCGATCCAGATTCGGCGTGTCTTCCAGGAGGTCATACACACCGAGGAAGATGTGGTTCGCCGCACGCTTGTCGCCCTCGAACCACTGCGCGAGGATCGCCCGCTCGATGGGCCGCGGCATTTTCGCCCTCGGTCCGCGTTTGATCTGGCCGGCCTCCTTGTAGGAGAACGTCGTGGCGTTGATCTCGATGATCGCGATCGTCCGTTTGCCGATCGTGTACTCGCGGCCCTCGTTTGCAGAACCGATCGCCCGCTGCTGCATTTCTTCGAGTTGCGAGGCGTAGTCCACGAGCAACGCCCAGCGATCGACGCGGGTCGCCAGGGCACCGTCGTCGCCGGCCTCCCGGCTGGCCACCTCCAGAGATTGGCGGGCGGCCCTGAAGTCGCGCTGCCGGAACGCCCCGTGGGCTTCGCCGAGGGAACGATCGACCGCGGACCGGGCCTGGGCGAGTTTTTCCACCTCGAGCCGCCGCATCTCGGCTGCACTTGCCTCAGCCTCAGCCTCGTCGTTGCGTTGCTGTTGCTGTTGCTGTGAGGCCACGAGGCGTTCGCGTTCCCTGGCCTCCCGCTCGGCGGCCTGCTGCCGCCGACGGCTCGCCCGCATTTCCGCGGTCGACTCGGCGTCTGGCGACGGGGCCGGGACGGGCTTCTGCTCGGGCGGCTTGCTCTCGTGTTCGCCATGAGTGTCGTGGGGGTGTGGCACCGCATGAGATGAGCTCAAACGGCGGGAAAACCTATGGGCCAGTTCCGGAAACCAGTTGATCCACGCGTAGGCGCCGACCGCGGCAGACACCGCTAGCAACAGCAGCAACGCCGAGAACACGGTGCCGGCGATCGAAGGTCGCTTCCGCGCAGCGGGCTTGAGCACGACCGGTTCATGGATCAACGGCGCAGGATCAGGCTCAGCGACAAAGCTGACCGCCGCCGGCGGTCCCTCGGGCGGCGGCTCCGGAACGAAGGGCGTCGATCGATGGGCATGGGATCGGGGAGGTGGGGGCGAGGAGAACCCCGCCGTCGGCCTCCCGACGCCGCTGTCCGCGGGTCCCCGCGAGTCGTTCAGAAGGGCGTCCCTCGCCTCCATCACGCGGGCCATGATGGCCGCGTGAGCCTTGCGAAACGGGCCGGGGTCGATGGCCCGCAGTGCCGCGAGGCGAGCCTCGGCCGCCCGCGTGATGGCGATCTCTCCCGCCTCGTCAACCCCGAGGCCGAGGGCCTTACGGGGCGAGGCCAGGTCGACACTGTCGATGCCGAGCCACTCGCGGCAAGGGTCGAAGGGCATGGCGTGTAAAAAAACGGGAGGACTCACTCGTCGCGGGCGACGCCCGGAGAGCCTCAGATGGTAGCAGACGGCACGTCGGCACGCCTCCAGACGGACATCTCGGCGATCGTATGCTGGTGCTTCCGGGCCGTTTCGCGGATCACGAACGGTATGTCCTGCCGGTGCACGAGCGAGAACCCCGGGTCGAGGCGACGCGACAGGCCCTCGAAGGTCGAAAGCGGTTCGCCATGCTCCCGGCGGCCGCCCAGCCACTTCGGCTTCTCGGTGTATTCCTCCAGCCAGGTGTAGGGCGACGTGATCACGAGGAACCCGCCCGGTTTCACCCGTGACCCGATCTCGTCGAGAAAGAGCGAGGGATTGTAGAGCCGGTCGATCAGGTTGCCGGCGAAGACGAGATCGTAGTCGCAATAGAGCGGCTTCAGATTGCAGGCGTCGCCCTGCATGAACAGCACCCGCTTCCCCGCATCGGTGAGGCCGAGCGTGGCGAGCGAGACGACCCGGCGGGCGGTGAGCTCGCCTTCCGTCGGCACCTCGTAGTGCACCTCGCTCCCCTGTTGCAGCCGCACGCCCGCCTGGATGAAACGCGTCGAGAAATCGACGGCGTCCACGTGCCGGAAGAAGCGTGCAAACTCGAACGCCGACCGGCCCACGGAGCAGCCGATGTCAAGGCAGCGTTCCCGGCGGGCGACAGGCACGTGCGGCATCGCCGCCTCGACGCAGGCCTGGGGAAAATTCGGCACGCCGAGGACCGTGGCGGGCCTGCCCGACGCGGCGTCTGAATAGTGGAAGTCAAGGTATTGCGCGACGAGCTGGTCGGTCTCATAGAGCCGCGAGCCGGCCGTCACGGCCTCGTTGCCCCGCTCCTCGATGACCGTGCGAAAGCCGGCGTGCTGGAAGAAGTGCCGTCGGAAGGCGTAGCGGGCGCTCGCCAGCGCCTCGTTGCCCGTCGAAATCCACGAACCGCCCTTGATGAGGTTGTGTCGGCCGTCGAAGGTCGGCACCGAAAAGTCATCGTAGAGCGGATGGACCTCGAAACCCTTGAGCGGCATGATGGGTGAGCGGGTCCACTGCCAGACGTTGCCGACGATGTCGGTGAAATCGCCCTGCGGAAAGGCGTCAACCGGACAGCTGGAGGCGAAGTGCTCGAGATTGATGTTGCCCGGCGCGGTCGTCCACGTCGGCTGATCGCCCGCCACCGTCTCGCGGAGCGCCTGCCAGTGGGCCTCCGTGGGCAGGAGAACGTTCTCGCCCGTCCGTGCGGCGAGCCATGAGCAATAGGCCTGGGCTTCGAGGCAGTTCACCTCGACGGGCCAGTTCATCGGGAGCGGAATCTCGTCGAGCAGATTTCGCTGCAGGTAGGAGTCGCCCTGCTTGCTCCAGAACTTCGGATGCTCGGCGCGGGTGTAATGGAGCCAGCCGCGGCCCTCCTCCGTCCACCAGGCCGGGTCGCGATAACCGCCGTCGGCCACGAACTCCAGGAACTCGGCGTTCGACACCAGTCGCTTCCCGGCACGGAACGCCGGCAGGTCGATGTCGTCGCCGCCGTATTCGTTGTCCCAGCCGTAGGTGCGGTCGTCGGCCCGCTTGCCGAGCCGGACATGGGTCGCGGCAACCGGCAGCCATTCATTGGGGCCTGCACGACCGACGGTCGGGCACGTCTTCCAGAGCTCACGCTCGTCCGCCGAGAGTTCATCGCCGTGCCGCAACTCATCGAGCGGCATCTGCCGCATGATCACGCTCGACGTCTCGAGATGAATCCGCTCGTGCTCGATGCCCATCAGGACCAGCCAGGCCGGTGAGTTCCAATGGATCGGCAGTTCCAGCGGCATCTCCTGGATGAAACCGTCCACCAGGCTCCGCATCTCGGCTCGGTACCGGCGGACGGCGGTGACCGAGGGCCACTCGTAGTGGGCCGTGTTGAGATCGTCCCAGGACATCTCATCGACGCCCACGGCCATCATCGCCTCGAGCCCGGGATCGAGCCGCTCGGGCACGTGGCGGCCGGCGGTCAGCTTGTTGAGGTAGAAGACGGCCGGATGGGCGAAGTAGAAGATCAGCGGGTGCCGGAGAGGCTCGTGTCGCTCATAGAGGGAGGCGTCGTCGCGGACGAGCGCGAACAGCCGGTCGTAGAGTTCGCAGGTCTGGTGAAAGTAACGGCGGATTTCGGCCCGCTTCGCGGCCACGGGATCGGCGGCGGCCGGATCGGCGTCGAGCAGGACGGTGCGTGTCGGAACGAGCGGATCGACGGGGACGACAGACGCCCCGGCAGGGGCGGACGGATCGCGGGACGGACCGGCGGACGGCTTCATGAACGGCCTCGGGGCATGATCTCAAGAACCCGTGATTCTAGCACCGCTGGCGAGGCCGGCCAGCAGCGGGCCCGGGATGGCCGCGGTCGCCCCGAGCAGCGATCCCAACACCGCGCCGCGATGGCAGTTGTCGCCGCCGCAGGTGGCGTTGGCACGCACGCCGCCCATGAAATCACCCGCATGGCGATGGGCCAGCGCCAGTGCCGCCGGAAACGCCTCGTCGATGTAGCAGGCCGAGCTGAGCGTGCCCCCCACGAGCTGGCGGTCGGAGAGTTCCGCCCAATCCCGGAGTTTCGCGGCCGAGATCCAGTCGCGGCCGTGCTGCAGGATCGCTTCCCTGAGCGTCGCGGCCGCCTCGTCGCCGGAGGGTGTCGGCGCCTCCGGCCGGGGGATCACGTCGGCGAGCATTCGCACGAGGGCATCGGCGGCCGCGAGGACGTCGTCATCCTTGTGGGTGAGGCTCACGTGCAGGCGGACGATCCGCCGCAGATCGGGGTGCCCTGGCCCCAACGCCGCCACCAGCGCGGGCACGGGCACGAGGCCGCCGATGTGCACGTCGCGGACGCCGCAGTTGATCGGCTTGCGGCCCGCCGCGAGGTTGGTGAAGAAGTGGCGGTGATACTCCTCGAGATAGGTGTCCCGGTGGCGGCCCGGCTCGAGCATGAATGCCACGTACCGATCCAGCCATCGCTCAGGGTCGTAGCCGCGATCGCGGCGGACGAGATCGTAGAGCTCGACGGCCAGTTGGGAGTTGAGCGTGTTCTCGCCGGCGGCGAGGAACTGGTGGTAGTGGACGCCGCGTTTGCCCCAGAATGCCGCCTGCTCGCGGAGGATATCGAACTTCGCCGAGGGGGGCGTCCAGCTCGACCGCCAGAGAATGCTGTCGGGATGCGGATTTCGTGGGGCGAGGTAGCCCTCGATCGTGCCGTAGTCACGGTCGAGCGCCCGCTGGTCGTAATACCAGTGGACGGGCATCGCCACCGCATCGGCGATCAGCGCACCGAGAAAGGCCGAGCGGGCTGCGTCGGGGGCCGGGTCGGCAATGGATGTCATGCGTGGAGCGTCCTCTGGAGAAACAGGCGAATCCGCGGATCGGTGCAGCGGTCGAAGAAGCCGGCGGCCGGGGCGTGGCCGCCGACCCTGCCGTCGGCGATGAAGGCGATCTCGTCGGCGACCTTTCTCGCGAAGCCCATCTCGTGCGTCACGAGCACGAACTGCGTGCCCAGCGACTTCAGTTCCCCGATCATCTCCAGCACCTCGCCGGCCATTTCCGGATCGAGAGCCGACGTCGGTTCGTCGAGAAACAGGCGGCGCGGCTGCACGACGAGGGCCCGCAGGATCGCGATCCGCTGCTTCTGACCACCGGAGAGTTCGGCCGGCCGCTTGTGGGCGTGGTCGGTGAGGCCGAATCGCTCGAGCGGCTCGCGGACCCGCTCCCGGGCCAGTTGCTCGGTGAGCCCCTTGACCTGCACCAGCGGCAGCAGCAGATTTTGCATCGCCGTCAGGTGGGGGAAGAGGTTGTAGGCCTGGAAGACGGTGCCGACCGTCCTCCGGTACGCCCGCAGGCCGCGTTCGTCGCGGGGCAGCGGAACACCATCGAACGACACCGTGCCCGCCGTCGGCACATCGAGCCCCGCGAGGATCCGCAGCAGCGTCGATTTGCCGCCGCCTGACGGGCCCACCAGCACGAGGGCCTGGATGTCGCCGGTCGCGAGGCTCAGCCCGTCGAGGACGGTGGCCGGCGGCCGCCTCGCGTCCGGATCGGCGAACTGTTGCACGAGTCCGTGGATGGCGAGGTTCACGCTGCCTCGTAGCGAAAGCGCCGCTCGAGCCAGCGGGAGAGACCCGAGAGCGGAAGGGTCAGGGCGAGGTAGCCGACGGCGAGCGGGAGATAGCTCTCGAGCGTCGAATAGGTCGCGGAGTTGACGTTGCGGGCGCTGAACGTGAACTCGCCGATCGAGATCACGGACAGCAGCGACGAATCCTTGACGAGCGACACGAGTTGACCCGCCACCGCGGGCAGCACGATCCGCACCGCCTGCGGCAACACCACGAACCGGAGCGTCTGCCAGGGAGTCAGCCCGATGGCGCGGGCGCTGTCGAGCTGCGTGCGCGGGATCGCATCGAGTCCCCCCCGGAAAATCTCCGCCATGTAGGCGCCGCTGAACAGCGAGAGCACCAGGACCCCGACGAGATACCGCTGGTCGGTGCCCATGTGGAAGGCCGCCGCGACCACGTACCAGCCGATCAGGAGCTGCACGAGCAGGGGCGTGCCGCGGATCAGTTCCACGTATATGCGGGCTGCCGCCTCGGCGAGTGTGAACCGCGACCGCAGCATGACGGCCGCGACGATCCCGAACAGGCTGCTGGTCACCAGCGACGCCACGCTCAGGGCCACCGTCATCCACCAGCCCTGCCAGAAGACTCCGCGGTATTCCCAGACCAGGTCCCAGTTCCAGTTCATGTCGAGGCTCGCAAACGCCCACGCCCCGCCGGCGGCGAGCAGGGCGAGAACGAGCGTGTAGGCGCGGATTTTGGCGAGCCAGCGGGGCATGGGGGAAGTGTAGCGGGCTGAGGAACGGGAGCGAGTCGGAGCGGAATGTCTTGGACGCGATGGCGGCCGGGTGGCGACCGTCTGCGGTGGCCCTTTAAAAGTAGAAGGGGATGTCGTGCGCTTTGAAATACGCCTTCTGCTCGGCGAGGAACTCGTCGCCGAGCTTCTCGAAGCCCCCCTGCTCACGGAACGTCCGCAGGAACTCGTTGACCTGCCGCCGCAGCTCGTCGTCTCCCTGCCGGAGCCCGACGGCCCAGGCCTCCTCCCGGAACGGAGCGAGCGCGGCCCGGGTCTTGGCCCGATGCCGGGCATGGTTCTTGTAGACCGACATCGAGTCGTAGATGAAGGCATCGGCCTTTCCCTGGAGCACCTCGAGCACGGCGGCCGCCTCGCTGTCGAGCACCAGCAGCCGCGCCTTCGTGAGCGACTTCGCCGCCCACTGCTGGCCCGTCGTCCCCTGCTTCACGGCGACGGATCGCCCTGCGACGTCGAGATCGGCCGCCGACTGCACGGGCGAGTCTGCGGCGATCAGGAGCGCGAGGCCCGTCTTCAGGTAGGGTTCGGAGAAGGCGATCGATTTCGCCCGCTCCGGGGTCGCGGTCATCGACGAGATCACGCAGTCGATCGTCCGCGACTTGAGCGCGGGGATCAGGCCGTCGAAGGCGATGTTCTCGATCACCAGCCGCCGGCCGAGGTGGGCGGCGAGCGCCTCGGCGAGCTTCACGCTCACTCCGGCCGGTCGGCCCTGCGGATCGGTCATCTCGAAGGGTGGATACGAGAGCTCCATACCCACGCGGAGCGGCTCCGCGGCCCGGGTGGTCGCCGGCATGCCGGCCGCGATCAGGAGGGCCGCCGCGACGATTCCGCCAATGAGTCGAGTGGAGGGCATGCAACGAACTCCTGTGCCTGGAAATGGTGCAGCCGCTTCATGCGGCTCCGCGCCCGACAGCAGTTGTACGATGTTCGGCCCCTTTCGCGGGCCGTTGACGCGTGCGAGGTGACGCCCCATGCCAGATCGCCGCCTTTTCAACGCCGCCGCGATCCTCCTGGCCGCGGTTGGCGGCTCCGCTGCGGCGGCCGATCGCGAGGCCCGGTGCGTGGTGGTCGAGGTCTTCGCCCGCGGCCGTGACGACGGCGACTCGCAGCTGCTCGCCGCACTGGAGCGGTTCACCGCGACCCGCAAGGGCGTGAGCCTCCTGCCGAGGTTCGTCGATGCGTCGGTCGAAGATCGGGCGGCGCTCGACGTGCTCGCCGCGAAGCGGGGGCTCGATCCGGCGAACCTGCCGATCATACGGGCCTGCGATGCCACGATCTCCGGAGCCGGTGAGCCCGGTGCCGCGGTCGCGCGGCTGCGGACGGCGCTGCAAATCGAGGTCTACGTGCGGCGGGGATGCGGTCGCTGCGACGCCGCCAAGGCATGGCTGCCCACGCTCCAGGCGGCCTATCCTGGGCTCGAGATCGCGACGTGCGACATCGCGGCGGATCGCCGGGGCCGCGAGGCCCTCGCCGAACTCGTCCGCGTGCACCGCACCGCCGCCGCGACCGTTCCCGTGTTCCATCTCTGCAACCGGCTCGTCGTCGGCTTCGAGCGGCCGGAGACGACGGGGCAGCGGGTCGAGCAGCTGCTCCTGCCGTGGACACGGCAGTGTCGCGTGCCGGTCGGCACGGAGGCGGAGGCCGACCTCGACGCGGCGGGAGGCGGGGGCATCGACGTGCCCTGGCTGGGCCGGCTCGATCCTGCGCGGCTGGGAATGCCGCTGTTCACCGTCGCGATCGGACTCGTCGATGGATTCAACCCGTGTGCCATGTGGGTTTTGCTCCTGCTGCTTTCGATTCTCGTCAACCTCCGGAGCCGTTGGCGGATCCTCGCCGTGGCCGGCACCTTCGTGCTGGTCAGCGGAGCCGCCTACTTCGCGTTCATGGCGGCGTGGCTGAGCGTCTTCGAGTGGGTGGGCATGCTGCGGCCGGTCCAGCTGGTGCTCGGCACGCTGGCCATCATGATCGGGAGCGTGCACCTGAAGGATTGCCTCGCGCCGGGGCACGGCCCGTCGCTGTCGATCCCCGAGGCGGCGAAGCCCGGCATCTATTCCCGCATCAGGGCGATCGTGACCGCCGAAAACCTCCCCGCCGCCGTGGCGGGGGCGTTCGTACTCGCCGTGTTGGTGAATGTCGTCGAGTTGCTGTGCACCGCGGGGCTTCCCGCCCTCTACACCGAGGTGCTGTCGCAGCGGGGCTATCCGATGGCGTCCCGCTACGGCTACCTGGGGCTGTACATCGCCGCCTACATGTTCGACGACACCGTGATGGTGGCGGGCGTCGTCGCGACGCTCTCGCGGTGCAAACTGCAGGAGACCGGCGGCCGTTTGCTGAAGCTCGTGAGCGGCCTCGTGATCCTCGCCCTCGGGCTCACGATGATCATGCGGCCCGAATGGCTCGAGGGCTGAGCCGCGCGGCCGCGGCCGGGCGAGCTCAGCCGCGACGGCTGGGGGGGAGCCCGAGCTTGATCCGCCGCTCCTCGATGGCCCGGCGGTATTCCGCCCTCTGGGCCCGCTGCTCGGGAGTCGTCCGGTCGATCAGCCGCTTGCCCCACTGATTGCGGCTCTCTTCGGTGCCACCGCCGCGCCGGCCGGAACCATTCCCCCCCGGCTGCGGCCCGCCCTGACCGCCCCCTGCGGCTTGCCGTCCGCCGGCCGTCGCGTCGCCGCCGGACGTCGCGGCGTTGCCGCCCGCCTCGCTCCGCTGTTGATCGCGACGGGCCCGCTCAGACTCCCAAGCCTTGCGACGGTCTTCGTCCGCCTTGATCCGGCGGTCGAGCTCGGTCTGCCGTTGATCGGGAGGAAGGGCGAAATAGGAGTCCATCTCAGCCCTGTCCCGGGCCGCGAACAGCCGGCCGAGGTCGCGGCCCGCCTGCTCCCTGTATTGCTCGGGAATCGCCCGCATGGTTTCCCGAATGTCCTGGGAACCGGCGACCCGGTCGGGGGGCGTGCCGGCGTGGGCGGCCGTCTCGAGCTGCGCGACCTGCTCATCGACGAGCCTGCGGAACTCGGCGACCTCCCGCGGCGTGGAAAAAAAACCGAGGAACCACATCGTGACGGGAATGAGCAAGGCCAGCATGGTGGCCGCGACGGCCATGCGTTTCCAGAAGGAGCCCGAAGCTCCGTCGCCGCGGCCGCCGCCGCGTTGTGCGGCGAGCGCCGCCAGGGCCTGCCGTTTGTCCGCTCTCGATGCCGTCGCCATCATGCCTCCTTCGCGCCCCCGATACTACCGTCAAAGCCGCCTCCGGCGAACCTCCCCGGCACCGGTTCGGGAAGGGGCGATCGGGTGGTGACCGGGCCTGAACCATCGATCGCCACGTCTGGAACGGCCGGCCGACCGCGTTTCGCCCGTTCCGGTCAGAGCCCGCGGAAGGCCGTGTCGAGCACGTCCAGCATGAAGTCGGCGTCAGCCTCGGTCAGGCACATCGGAGGCTTGATCCGCAGGACATTTCCGTGGAGGCCCCCCTTGCCGATCAGGAGCCCGAGTTCCCGGCAGGCCTCGAAGACCCGGATGCAGGCCTCCTTGGCCGGTTCCTTCGTACCCCGGTCCTTCACCAACTCGATGCCGAGCATCAGGCCGAGACCCCGGACGTCGCCGATCACGTCGTGCCTCCGCGCCAGGGCCTCGAAGCCCGCTTTCAGTCTGCCGCCGACACGGGCCGCATTGGCCTGGATGCCGTCCTCTTCGATCACCCGGAGCACCGCCCGGCCCTGCACGCAGGTGACGGGATTGCCGCCGAAGGTGTTGAAGTGAATCCGCGACGTGAGGGCCTGCGCGATCTCTGGCGTGGTGACGACGGCGGCCAGCGCCGCACCGTTGCCGATGCCCTTGGCCATGGTGACGATGTCCGGGATCACGCCCTGGGTCTCGAAGCCCCAGAAATGGGAGCCCGTCCGCCCGAACCCCGACTGCACCTCGTCGGCGATGCAGAGTCCGCCGGCGGCGCGGACATGCTCGTAGGCCGCCTTCAGGTAGCCGTCGGGAAACACGACCGCGCCGCCGACGCCCTGAACGGACTCCGCGATGAACGCCGCCACCCTGCCCGGCGTGCCGAACTCGATCAGGTTCTTCAGGTCGGCGGCATATTTCGGGCCGGCCGCGGGATCGTCGTAGCCATGGGGTCCGCGAAGCCGGTCGGGGAAGATCGCGTGGTGCACGCCGAAGCTGTGCGGCACGTTGAACTTCCAGGTGTGGTGGCTCGTGAGCCCCATCGTCTGCTGACTGCCGCCGTGGTAGCCGTTTCGCAGCGCGAGCACGTCGAAGTTGCCGGTGAAGGCCCGGGCCATCAGGATCGCGAGGTCATTCGCCTCCGAGCCCGAGTTGACGAAGTAGCAGACCTCGAGGCCGCCGGGCATCCGGGCGGCGAGATCCCGGGCGTACTCGGCGATGCACGGGTTGAGATAGATGGTGGTGGTGTGCTGGAGGATCTCATTCTGTCGGTTGACGGCGGCGACGATCTTCGGGTGGCAATGCCCCACGCTCACCGTCACGATCCCGCCGAAACCGTCGAGGTAGCGGCGGCCGGTCTCGTCGTAGAGATACTGCATGTGCCCCTCGACGATCATCAGGGGCTGCGCGTAGTAGGTGAAGATCGTCGGATTGACGAACTGCCTGCGGAGCGAGATCACCTCCTCTTTCGACGGACCCGCATAGGCCCGGGGTCGATGGCCGCAGGGCGGAAGCGCGGGCACGGCATGGGGAGCGTCGGCCATGGCAGAAAGCCCTCTCGAGCGATGGGGAAAGAGCGGCCGCGGGGTTTGCGGCCGGAGTTCGCCGTCATGGTTCATCAGCGGCGTCACGCTCCGCTCGGCGGCGTTCGGGCGAGGAATCGTCCCCTGCCGACCGTGCCGCAGAACCTGCCGTCGCGTACCGCCACCTCGCCGCGGACCGTAACCACGGCGGGCCGGCCCTCGATCGCGAAGCCCTCGAAGGCGTTGTAATCCACGTTTTGCATCTGCGTCCCGGCCGAGAGCGTGCCGCGGTAGGACGGGTCGTAGATCACGAGGTCGGCGTCGGCCCCGGGCTGGATCACGCCCTTGCGGGGGAAGATGCCGAAGATCTTCGCAGCGTTGGTGCTCGCGACGGCGACGAACTGCTGCAGGGAGAGCCGGCCCGTCTTCACGCCGTGGGTCCAGAGGAGGTTGATCCGGTCCTCGATCGACGGGATGCCGTTGGGGATCTTCGTGAAGTCGTCCCTGCCCATCGTCTTCTGGGTCAAGAAGTCGAACGGGGCATGATCGGTGCCGACCGTGTTCACGAGGCCGCTCCGCAGGCCGTCCCAGAGCACGGCCTGATTCGCGGCATCCCGAAGCGGCGGAGACATCACGTACTTCGCCCCCTCGAAGCCGGGCTTCTCGGCCCAGGTCTTGTCGAGGACGAGATATTGGATGAGCGTCTCGACGGAGACGTCGACCCCCCGCTCCCGTGCGGCGACGGCCTCGTCGAGCGCCTCGCGGCACGAGAGGTGGACGATGTAGACACGGGCACCGGTGAGGTGGGCGAAGGTCGTGAAATGGTGCACGCCCTCGGCCTCGACCCGAGGCGGGCGGCTGTCGTGATGGGCGTCGGGGCCGGTGCGGCCGGCGGCGAGCAGCTGCTTCTGGAGCGCCGCCACCAGGGTTTCGTTCTCGCAGTGCGCGGTGACGACCACGCCCAGCTCCCGGGCGAGCGAGAGCGTCTGCCAGAGTTCGGCGTCGTCCACGCCGAAGGCCCCCTTGTAGGCGAGAAACACCTTGAAGCTGCCGACGCCCTGCCGGACGATCTCGCGGAGCTGGTCGGCCGCAGCGGCGTCGAACCGGGTCACGCCCATGTGAAACGAGTAGTCGCAGCAGGCCTTACCCTCAGCCTGCGATTTCCACAGGGCGAAGCCCTCCGCGGCGGGCATGTCGCGAGCCGGGCAGACCATCTCGAAGATCGTGGTCGTGCCCCCCACGAGTGCCGCCCTCGTGCCCGTCTCGTAGTCGTCCTTCGAGAACGTGCCCATGAAGGGGAGGTAGATGTGGGTGTGGGGGTCGATGAATCCCGGGAAGACATGCCTCCCCGTCGCGTCGATCACCTCGGCTCCCGGGGGCGGGGTGATCCCCCGCTCGATCCGGGCGATCGTGTCGCCCTCGCAGAGGATGTCCGCCGTGGAGCGGGTGTCGGCGTTGACGATGTCGGCGTTCTTGATGAGCAGTGCCATGCGTGCCCTCGGGGGATCAGCGATCGGCCCAGATCGAACCCTCGCCGTCATTGAACCAGCGGGTCGTCGTCACCTTCTGCTGCGTGTAGAAGGCCACGCTCTCGCGGCCCTGCAGGTGGAGGTCACCGAAGAACGACGCATGCCAGCCGCTGAACGGGAAGAAGGCCATCGGCGCGGGAACCCCGACGTTGATTCCGACCATGCCCGCCTGCACGCGGTGGCGAAACTCGCGTGCCGCCTTTCCGCTGCGGGTGAAGATGGCCGCGCCGTTGCCATGGGCCGACGCGTTCGCCAGTTCGATCGCGGCGTCGAGGTCGTCCATCCGGACGACGTTGAGCACGGGGCCGAAGACCTCTTCCTGCATCGTGATCATGTCGGGCCGCACGTGGTCGAGCACGGTGGGGCCCACGAAGAAGCCGCCGGGGGCCGCCGTCACCCGCGTCGTGCGGCCATCGGTGAGCGGCCGCGCGCCCTGGCCGACGGCCCGGGAAATCAGGCCGCACACCCGGTCGGCATGCTGCCGGGTGATCACCGGTCCCATCTCGGCCTCGACATCCCGGTCGGTGGGGCCCACCTTGATCCTCGAGACCGTGTCGATGAGTTGCGGCAGCACCGTCTCGGCCGCCCTGCCGATCGCCACGGCGGTCGATCCCGCCATGCACCGCTCACCGGCGCAGCCGAAGGCGGCCTCGAGAATGCCCTTCGATGCGTGCGTGACGTCGGCGTCGGGCATCACGAGCACGAAATTCCGCGCGCCGCCGGCGGCCTGCACCCGCTTGCCGTGCAGCGTGCCGATGCGGTGGATCTCGCGGGCGATCGGCGTCGAGCCGACGAAGGAGACCGCCTTCACCGCAGGATGCTCGAGGAGAGCCGTCACCGCCTCCCGGCCGCCATGCACCACGTTGAGCACTCCCGGCGGCAGGCCGGCCTGCTGGGCGAGTTCGGCGATCCGGTTGGCCGTCAGCGGCACCTTCTCGCTCGGCTTGGGCACGAAGGTGTTGCCGCAGGCGATGGCGATCGGCCACATCCAGAGCGGCACCATGGCGGGAAAGTTGAAGGGGGTGATTCCGGCCACGACCCCGAGCGGCTGACGGATCGAGTCGCAGTCGATGCCCCGGGCGATGTTCTCGGCCGACTCTCCCATCAGAAGGCTCGGCGCGCCGCAGGCAAACTCGATGTTCTCGAGGCCGCGGCGGACGTCACCCCGCGATTCCGCGAGCGTCTTGCCGTGTTCGGTGGTCACGCCCCGCGCGAGTTGGTCAAAGTCGTCCTCCAGGAGGACCTTGAGTCGGAAGAGGATCCGGGCCCGCTCGACGGGCGGCGTCTCCATCCACTTCGGAAACGCCGCCGCCGCCTGCACCGCCTCGGCGACGACATCGCCGCCGCACATCGGCGTCTCGGCGATCACCTCGCCGACCGACGGGTTGTGGACGGGGCTGGTGGGCACCCCGGAGACGGTGATCCATTCGCCGCCGATCAACAGCCGGCAGGGGAGGACTTTCGACATGGGCCGGACTTCACGGGGTTGGATCGACCGCCAAGAGTCTAACGCAGGGCCCTGGCGGTCGTCATGGCCGCGGGCCCGACCGATCCGACGAGTGGGTCAGCTCTCGCCGTCGCCCGCGTCGGCCGCCCTGGTCGGGTCATTGCCGTCGCCGATCGCGGAGTACCACTGCAGCACCGTGGCATCGACATCGAACGCGATGGGTTCGACATGGCCGTCGAGAAACACGAACTGGCAGACGCTGAAGTGGCCGCTGCCGTACTTCCGCTTGTCGGGATCGCCCGGTCCGACGGCCAGTCCATCGGACGGGTCGCGGAACAACGTGAACGGATTGTCGGACGCGAAGAAGGCCGTGTCGCCCCGGGCCCATTGCACCATGTTGGCCGCGACGACCGCGGTATCGACTCGGGGGAAGTGCCGCTCGCCGACCGCGAACGTCTTGGTGAGCCCGTCGGTCACCTGGGCCGCGCGAATCTTCGAAAAAGTGAAGATCGGCCCCGCCCGCTTGGGATCGAGGCCCGTGGTTCCCGTGGCGTAGTTGAAATAGGTTCCGGCGTTCGCCGCATAGTCGCCCCCCGCGGCGACCCCCTCCTTCACCGGCGGCTGGTCGTTGTTGTCGAAGTTGCGATCGGCGGCGGGGCTGCGGCGGGTTGGGCAGAAGAAACTGGAGACCGGCGTGCGCATGGCGATCGCGTTGCGGTCGTCCCACATCGGCACCGTCTTGGGGGTCGCCCTGTCGACGTGGAGCGCGTCGAAGACGGCCTGCGACTCCATCAACGGCAGCAGCCGAAACGCCCAGGACTGGCCGAACTGGTCCCGCGTGTCGCGGCCGGTGGGGTACGACCGCTGTGCCTCGTGGGCCAGCACGATGGCGAGCCCGATCTGGTTCAGTTGGCCGGCGCATTTGGTCCGGCGTGCCGACTCCCGCGCCGCCTGCAGCGACGGCACGAGCAGCCCGATGAGCATGCCGACGACCGCGATGACGACGAGAAGTTCGACGAGCGTGAAGGCGGGGCGGGGACGGGAGGTGGGCAAGGGTCTGTGCGAGCGTCAGGGGTGGGGTGGGATCGGCGGCAGTATGCCCGCTGCCAGGCCGGCTTGGTAGTCGTACCACGTCATCGCCGGGCGGGGCGTGTCAACGGGCGTCATCGTGATGCAGCCGTCCACCGGACAGACGATCGAGCAGAGGTTGCAGCCCACGCAGTCGCCCTCGCGAACCTTCGGCACCGGCTTGCCGGGCACGCGGCCGGGACCGAGGCCGTAGGGCGTGGCATCGACGAGATCGATGCACTGATGGGCGCCGTCCTCGCAGGCAATGTGGCAGAGGTTGCAGCCGATGCACTTCTCGTGGTCGATCCGGGCCACACGCCTGTAGTTGAGGTCGAGCTGCTGCCAGTCGCCCACCTGCGGCACGGCCCTCCCTCTCAGGTCGGTCAGTGACGCCATCCCCTTGGAGTCGAGGTATGCCGAGAGGCCGTCCTTCATGTCCTCGACGATCCGGAAACCGTGGTGCATGATCGCGGTGCAGACCTGCAGGCTCGTCGAGCCGAGGGCCACAAACTCGGCCGCGTCACGCCAGGTGCCGATGCCGCCGATCCCGGAGATCGGCAGGTCCACCTGCCGGTCCGCCGCGCAGGCGTGCACCATGTTGAGCGCGATCGGCTTCACCGCCGGACCGCAGTAACCGCCGTGCGAGCTGCGGCCGGCGACGAAGGGCTCGGGCACGAGCGTGTCGAGGTCGACGTTGGTGATGCTGTTGATCGTGTTGATCAGCGAGATCGCGTCGGCACCGGCCTTCTTCGCAGCGCGGGCGGCGTAAACGACGTTGGTGATGTTGGGGGTGAGCTTCACGATCACGGGGAGCGTCGTCGCCTCCATCACCCAGCCCACGATCGTCTCGGCGACGTCGGGATTCTGACCCACGGCCGATCCCATCCCCCGCTCGCACATGCCGTGCGGGCAGCCGAAGTTGAGTTCGATGCCGTCGGCGCCACAGTCGGCCGATCGCCTCACGAACTCGTGCCACCGCTCCCGGGTGTCGACCATCAGCGAGGCGATGACGGGGTGCGCTGGCCACCGCTTCTTGACCTCGGCGATCTCGCGGAAGTTGGTCTCCGGCGAGCGGTCGCTGATCAGTTCGATGTTGTTGAATCCCGCCATCCGCATGCCGCCGAGCGTCAGCCCTGAATAGCGGGAGGAGACGTTGACGATCGGCTCGCCGATCGTCTTCCAGACCACGCCCCCCCAGCCGGCTTCGAAGGCGCGGTGAGCCTGGTAGGCGGTGTTGGACGGCGGCCCGCTCGCCACCCAGAAGGGGTTGGGGCTCTTGATGCCGGCGAAGTCGATGGAGAGGTCGGCCATGGTCGGGTGATCGTCAGCCCTTGTTCGGGGCGGCCTCCAGTTCGTGAACGCGGATCGGATGGTTGAAGCCGGAACCGGCGGCGCCGTCCGCCGCGCCGTAGCGCGACGGCTGCACCGGGCCGGTCACCGCGTTGCCGGAGAGCGCGGCGTGGATGCCCCGCGCGGCCTTCTTGCCCTCCGCCACGGCGTTGACGACCTCACGGCCCCCGCTGGCGGCATCCCCGCCGACGAACACGTTGGGAAGGCTCGTCCGCATCGTCGCGGGATCGTGCTCCACCCGGCCCCGGCGGTCGAGCGTCAGTCCCGGGAAGAGCCGCTGGAGCAGGCGGACCTGCTTCTCCTGCCCGACCGCCTTGAGCACGAGATCGCAGGGCTGCGTCCATTCACTGCCGGGCACGATCTCGACGCGGCCGTCGTGGACCATCGTGCGGGCGAGCCTGAGGGCCGAGGTGTGGCCGTCGGTCGCCACCACCTCGACGGGCACGGTGTCGAAGAGAAACGTGGCCCCGTCGGCCTTGGCGAGGTCGTATTCGAAGGGGTAGGCCGACATCTCGGCCGCTCCACGGCGGTAGATGATCGTGGCCTCCTCGGCGCCGAGCCGCTTCGCCTGGGTGACCGCATCGATCGCCGTGTTGCCGCAGCCGACCACGGCCACGCGGCGGCCCACCGGCACCTGCTCCAGCGGCCGGGTGTGGATCCACTCGATGAACTCGAGGGCATCGACCACCTCGGGCAGATCCTCGCCGGGGATGCCGAGCCGATTCCCGCCGCCGAGGCCGATGCCGATGAAGATCGCATCGCAATCATGCTGGAGGTCGGCGAGGGACATGTCGCGGCCGAGCTCGACGCCGTAGCGGAACGTGACGCCGAGCCGCTCGATCATCCGCACCTCTTCGAGGCTGACCTCCGGCTGCATCTTGTAGACGGCGATGCCGAAGGTGTTGAGGCCGCCGCCCGCGGGCTTCTTCTCGTAGACGGTGACGGCATGGCCGAGCCGGGCGAGTTCCGCGGCGCAGCCGAGGCCCGCCGGCCCGGCGCCGAGCACCGCCACGCGGCCCATGTCCTTGATCCGGGGCGCCGTCAGCACGTCGATCCGGTTCGCCGCCACGTGATCCGTCGCGAATCGCTGCAGCCGTCCGATCTGGATGGGGTCCTTCTCCAGGTCGAGCATCACGCAGGCACCCTCGCAGAGCATCTGTGTCGGGCAGACGCGGGCACAGCTCGCGCCGAGCACGTTGGCCTCGAGGATCGTGCGTGCCGCTCCGGTCACGTTGTCGGTCGTGATCTTGCGGATGAAGGTGGGAACGTCGATGCCCGTGGGGCAGGCCATGATGCAGGGGGCGTCGAAGCAGAACAGGCAGCGGCCTGCCTCGACCCTCGCCTCCTGGGGCGAGAACGGCGGCTTGATGTCGGCCATCGCCGCTGCCGCTGTCGCCTCATCGATCAGGGGTCGGATCGGCATCGCTGGACGTGTCTCCTGATGCGGTCGTCTGCTGGGCCGCATCGTTCCATCGGTTTCCCCGAGCGGTCTCCGTAAGCGGCCTTCTTAAGATAGGCCGGGGACGTTCACTCCGGAAATGGCGACGGGTCCGGACCGCCGGCCACCCGTCGTTGTGCCGCGGCCTCCGTCACCCGGGTTGCCCTCGTATACCGGGGCGCGTCACGATACCGCCATGCTCTTCACGGCCGACTCCTCGCGAACGATCCGTGAACTCGAGGAGTTGCGGACGCTGACCGCCGATGACGAAGGCGCCCAGCGGGTGGCCTTCACGCCGGTGTGGGTCGAGGCCCGGCGGTGGTTTCGCGAGCGGTTCGCCGGTCTCCCCGTCGAGATTCACGACGACACCGCCGGCAATCGCTGGACCACGCTGCGGGGAGCCAGCGACCGCGCCGTCGTGATCGGCGGCCATCTCGACTCCGTGCCCAACGGCGGCTGGCTCGACGGCTGCCTCGGCCTGCTCGCCGGCGTCGAGGTGCTCCGCCGGATCTGCGTTCAGCACGCCGGGAAACCACCCGTCACCGTCCGCGTCGTCGATTGGGCCGATGAAGAGGGAGCCCGGTTCGGCAAGAGCCTGTTCGGCTCCGCGGCCTGCTGCGGCAGTCTCGACCTCGACGAGGCGCGGAGGCTCGTGGACGCTCAGGGCATCGGCCTGCCCGACGCCCTGCGGCGCGTCGGCATCGAGTTTGAGCGGGTCAAGGAGAGCGGCTGCGAGCTCGCCTCGGCGGCGGCCTACCTCGAACTCCACATCGAGCAGGGGCCGGTGCTCCTCGATCTCGGACTGCCACTGGGCGCCGTGCTCGGGACGTTCGGCGTCGAACGGCACGCGCTGACGTTTCGCGGACAGGCGGCGCACTCGGGCAGCACGCCCATGAACCGCCGCCGTGACGCGTTTCTCGCCGCCGCAAAAATGGCCCAGGAGATCTACGCGATCGCCGCCCGCAGTCACGGCGGCGTGTGCACGATCGGCTCCTGCACCACGCTTCCGGGGATCGTGACGAGCGTGGTGGAGGAATGCAGGATCACGCTCGATCAGCGGCACCTCGACGCGGCGGCGCTGGCCGCGATGCATGCCGAGGCCCGCGATGCGGCGGCGCGGTTCGCGGCCGAGGGGGGCGTGGACGTCGCGTGGGAGCGCCTCTGTCACATTCCTCCGGCACCGTTCCATCCCGATCTGATCGCCTTCGCCGACGACGTGGTTCGCGAGACCTGCGGCACGTCGCACCGCCTCCCGTCGGGCCCGCTGCACGACGCGGCGGAGATGGCGAGGGCCGGCGTGCCCACGGCGATGCTCTTCGTGCAGAGCCTCCGGGGCATCAGCCACAGCAAAATCGAGGACACGCGACGCGACCACCTCGAGCTGGCGGTGGCGGCGCTCGACCGCCTCGCGGAGAAGACGATGCACTGGGTCGCGACTCGTTCAGGGAGCTGCTGACATGCAACACAGGACCACGCACGCCCGCAAGGAATACGAGCGGGGCGAACTCGACGAGGCGACGGTCGATCGCGATCCGATCGGCCAGTTCTCGGCCTGGTACGACGACGCCGTCGCGGCGGGCTTGCCGGAGCCGGAGGCGATGACGCTCTCCACCGCGACGCCCGACGGCCGCCCCTCGGCCCGGATCGTGCTGCTGCGGGGCTTCGACTCCCGCGGCTTCTCCTTTTTCACGAACTACGACAGCCAGAAGGGCCGCGAACTCGCCGCCAATCCCCGGGCCGCGCTGACCTTCCACTGGGCCGAGCTCGAACGGCAGGTGCGGATCGAGGGCCCCGTGGAGCGGAAGACCGCGGCCGAGTCTGACGAGTATTTCCGGACGCGGCCGACCGCTTCACGGATCGGCGCGCTGAGTTCGCCGCAGAGCCGGGTGATTCCCGACCGGGAAGCGCTCGAGTCGCTCTTCGCACGGTTTCGCGCGGAGCACCCGGACGATGCGGAGATCCCGCGACCGGCCAACTGGGGCGGCTTTCGCCTGCTGCCCGAGCGGATCGAGTTTTGGCAGGGGCGGCCGAGCCGACTGCACGATCGGCTCGTCTTTCACCGCGACGCCGCCGGAAACTGGAAGCTCGAACGGCTCGCCCCGTAGGCCGCGACGACACGCCTCGCCCGATCAGGAGGTGTGATCAGGAGGCCCGATCAGGGCGGAGGGGCGGTGTCAGCGCGGTGTCCGGGCGAGGGCCACGGCGAGGTCGGCCGCGACGTGGGCGTTGTTGAGAAGGAGGGCCTCGTTGGTCTTCACGCTCGCGTTGCCGGTGAGGGCCCGCATGCGGTCGAGCAGGTAGGGCGTGACCTCGCGACCGCTCACCTCGATCGCCTCCACGAGTGCCGTGCCCAGCGCCGAATCGTGGAGTTCCCTCGGCAGGGCGTCCGCCTCGGGCACCGGATTGGCGATCACGAGCCCCGATGTGAAGCCGAGGTCGAAGTGCGTGCGGACCGCGGCAGCCACCTCGGCGATCGTGTCGCAGCGGCGATCCACCCGGAGGCCGCTTTCCCGGCGATAGAAGGCCGGAAACTCGGCCGTGGCCATGCCCAGGATCGGCACGCCGAGGGTTTCGAGCATCTCGAGGGTTCGTGGCAGGTCGAGGATCGCCTTCGCCCCGGCGCAGACCACGGCCACGGGATACCTCGACAGCGCCGTGAGGTCCGCCGAGACGTCGCCCGTCTCGGTCGCGCCGCGATGGACGCCGCCGATGCCCCCGGTGGCGAACACGCGGATTCCCGCCCTCCAGGCGGCAAACATCGTCGCCGCCACGGTCGTGGAACAAGAGCCTCCGGCCGCCAACTCCGCCGCGAAGTTGCCGAGGTTGACCTTCACCGGATGGGGAGTCGCCGCGAGCCTCGCGAGGTCGTCGCGCGTGAGCCCGACGCGGACAGAGCCGTCGAGAATGCCGATCGTGGCCGGGGTCGCCCCCCGCGCGCGGACAACCTCCTCGAGCGCGGCCGCCACCCGCTCGCCATCGGGCTGCGGGAGGCCGTGCGTCACGAGCGTGGTTTCGAGCGCCACCACGGCACGGCCGCCCGCGACCGCCGCGGTGACGTCTGGCGAGACGTGAAAGAGGTCGCTCATGCGGATGGCTCCACGGCGGCTGTCCCAAACCAGTCGAAGTGACGCTGCGGGGCGATCGCGGAACTGACGGCCGTCGAACCCCGGTTCCCCCGGTCTTCGATCGTGACACCTGCCGACACGACGCCCCGCTCGATCGTGCCCGGTGGCACGCCGAAGGCTCTCGCGACGGCTGGCTTGGCGATCATGTCCCCCGGTGTAGCAGACGGTTGACGCGATGGGGAGCGGCGGGGTTTGCATCCCGGGGCCGTAGCATCGACAGTTGCAGGAAGGTCACCCCGTCGTCGAGGCCTCGATGCCCACGTCCCCACCTGCCGTCGGCTCCTTCCACAGGCTCGACCGAACCGGCCTTCAGTCCGTGATCGACGTGCTCTGGCGGACCGGTCATCGCGTGGTGGGGCCGCAGGTGTCCGACGGGGCGATTGTGATCCGTGACCTTCGCGGCGTGGCCGAGCTGCCCACCGGCTGGCTCGACGAGCAGGACGGCGGCATGTATCGGCTCAGGCACGATCCCGCCGCCGGTACGTTCGACCACGTCGTCGGCCCCCACTCGCTCAAGAACTTCCTTTTCCCCGCGCGGGAAACGATCGCGTCGTTCGTCCAGGCATCCGGCTCGTGGAGCCAGTCACCTCCCCCCGCGGCGGCGGTTCCCTTGGCGGTGCTGGGCGTGCGCGGCTGCGATCTGGCCGCGCTCGCGGTCCAAGACCGGGTCTTCCTCGGCAGCGGCTGGGTTGACGAGGCCTACAAGTCGCGGCGCGAGCGGCTCTTTCTCGTCGCGGTCAACTGTCGGCGGGCGGCGGCCACCTGCTTCTGCCACTCGATGGGCAGCGGCCCGGCCGCGGGACCGGGGTTCGACCTGGCGCTCACGGAGCTCGATGCCGACTTCACCTGCGAGGTGGGCAGCGACCGCGGGGCGGCCGTGCTCGCCGGGGCGATGGCGACGGGGGCGATCATCCCCGGCTGCTCGATGGAGGAGGTCGAAAAGACGCGGGGTGTCTCGCGTGCGCTTGCCGCGGGGATGCACGCCCGGCGGCCGGTCGACGGCGAGCCCCGGCCCCGCAGCCTCGACACCCACGGCATCCGCGACCTGCTGATGACGAACCTCGAGCATCCCCGCTGGGAGGAGGTGGCCACGCGGTGCCTCTCCTGCACCAACTGCACGCTCGTCTGTCCGACCTGCTTTTGTTCGTCGGTGCAGGAGGTTGCCGATCTTTCCGGTGATCATGTCGATCGCGAGCGGCAGTGGGCGAGCTGCTTCTCGCTCGATCACGCCAGGATTCACGGCCACAGCGTGCGGAGCGCGACGGCCGCCCGGTATCGCCAGTGGCTGACGCACAAGTTCGCCGGCTGGATCGACCAGTTCGACACGTCGGGCTGCACCGGCTGCGGGCGCTGCATCACCTGGTGTCCCGTCGGCATCGATGTCACCGAGGAGATCGCCGCGATCCGGACGACCCCCGATGGCGGATCGCCGTCCGGCACGTCACCGACCGGCGGGACTGCGTCATGAGCGGGCACTTGTCAGGCCCCGCCTCGCGGGAGAGTCCCTGGCGATCGCACGCCGCGCGGATCCGCGGGATCACGCCCGAGACGCCCGGGGTACGGACCTATGAACTCGAGCTCGAGGACGTGCTCGCCCGCGATCAGTACCGATTCGTCGCCGGCCAGTTCAACATGCTCTACCTGCCCGGGATCGGCGAGGCGGCGATCTCGGTGAGCTCTGATCCTGCCGGCCGGAAAACGCTCGCCCATACCGTCCGCGCCGTGGGCAACGTCACCGACGCGCTCGCCCGGCTCGGCGTCGGCGATCAGGTATTTGTCCGCGGTCCCTTCGGAACACCCTGGCCCGTGGCCGAGGTGGCCGGGCGTGACGTCATCATCGTCGCCGGCGGCCTGGGCCTCGCCTCGCAGCGGGCAGCGATCCTGTGTCTGGCGGCCGGGCGGGCCTGCCGCTCCGTCACGGTGCTCCACGGGGCGAGGCAGCCGGAAGGTCTGCTCTATGCGCGCGAGTACGACGGCTGGCGGGCGGCCGGGATCGATGTCCGCACGATCGTGAACGACCCTGGGGGGGCGTGGAGCGGTCCGATCGGTCTGGTCACCGATCTGCTTGCACCCGCGATCCGCGATCCATCCGCAACGACGATCCTCTGCTGCGGACCCGATCCGATGATGGTGGGCGTGGCCGAGGCGGCGACCACAGGTGGCGTGGCAGCGGACGATGTCTTTCTCTCGCTCGAGCGGAACATGGCCTGTGCGGTGGCCCACTGCGGCCTCTGCCAGTTCGGCCCGCTCTTCATCTGCCGCGACGGCCCCGTGCTCCCCTACCGGAGGATGGCGGCACTCCTGCGGATCCCGCAGGTATGAACCGGCGGTGGTGACGTCCTCCCCTTTTTCTTGATCCATCCTGAGTGTTCGGTTTATTGACCTTGGCGTCACCAGAGAGAGTGGGTTTTCGATGGGCAGAAAGCAGCCTGCCGTTCGGCGTTGCCGAGGTGTGACGGCTTCGGACTTTGGAGGAAAAGAATCGACGGCTCAAGCAGCGTTTTCTCCGGTCGATCAAGTGGACAATGTTCATGGATGACTTTGTCCACGCTATCCTTGGGTGGAACCGCACGGGGAGCGACGTCGAGAGTCGCCAAAGCCGTTCTCTCGGCAGGAAAACCGATGCCACGATTTCTCGCGTCCGCAGTCGTTTTCAGCATCGTGGCTGCCGGAGGTCTCGCGGCCGATCCGGCACCACGGAAGGCCCCCGACGTCGAGCCGGCCGGCGGGGGCGCGGCGCTGAAGCCCGATCAACCGGGCTCGCGGTCACCGCAGTCGCTCGAGGGCTTCACGATTCTCGTTGATGACGCCTTGCTTCCCGGAGGCCCCGACGAATCCCTCGGGCGTGAGGCCCTGGCGTTTCTCGCCGCCAAGCTGGCGGAGATCCGCATCGTCCTGCCCCCGGCGAAAGTCGATGCCCTGCGAAACGTGACGATCGTGCTCGATCGCGAGTGCGGAACGCTCGCCAGCATGCAGTATCACCCCAGCGCCGAATGGCTCGCCTCCAACGGCTATCCACCGATGCTCGAAAAGTGCGTGCACCTCCCTCGGGCCCGCGACGTCGCCACCCGGCGGAATATCAACGAACAGCCCTGGGTCATCCTGCATGAACTGGCCCACGCCTACCACGATCAGGTGCTTGGCTTCGAGGATCCACGGATCGTGGCGGCCTGGGAGGAGTTCCAAAGGAGCGGCCAGGGCGACGACACCCTCCTCTTCAACGGGGCCCGCGCGCGGCACTACGGCCTCACCGATCACAAGGAGTTTTTCGCTGAGATGACCGAGGCCTACGTCGGCTCGAACGACTTTCATCCGTTCAACCGGGCCGAGCTCGAGACGGAGTTTCCCGGGATCTTCCAGCTTCTGGCCGAGATCTGGGGGCCGATGCGCTGAACGTTTCAGCTCTTCCTGCCCCGGAGGTCATTGTTCTTGCCGGGGATGACCCTCGATAATGGGGCGAGGAGCCGCGGTGTTCCCGCGGGGGAGATCGCGACTCGCGCGGCCACGAGACCCCGATGCCTGCCAAGCCCCGAATCGCCGTGTTCAAGTTCGCCTCGTGCGACGGCTGCCAGCTGCAGCTGCTCGATGCGGAGGACCGGCTCCTCGAGATCGCCGAGAAGGTCGAGATCGACCACTTTCTCGAGGCCCGATCGCAGGTCGTGCCCGGCCCCTACGACGTCGGGCTCGTGGAGGGCTCGATCTCGACGGCCGAGGATGCCGCGCGGATCCGGGAGATCCGCCGCCAGTGCCGGTTTCTCGTCACGATCGGCGCTTGCGCCACGGCCGGAGGGATTCAGGCTCTGCGCAACTGGGGTCGGATCGACGACTTCGTGTCGAGCGTCTACGCCACGCCGGCGTTCATCGACACGCTCGCCACGAGCACGTCGATCGCCGTCCATGTGTCCGTAGACTTCGAACTCCGCGGCTGCCCGATCGATCGCGGGCAGCTTGTCGACCTGATCACGGCACTGGTTCTCGGCCGCAAGCCCCGCGTGCCGGGGCACAGCGTGTGTGTGGAGTGCAAGGCCCGTGGGACGGTCTGCGTGGCCGTGGCCCGCGGGATCGCCTGCCTCGGGCCGGTCACCCAGGCGGGCTGCGGCGGGATCTGCCCGGCCCACGATCGCGAGTGCTTCGGCTGCTTCGGACCGAGCGAGTCGCCAAACCTTGTGAGCCTCACCGGCTTCTACGGGCAGCGGGGCACGCCCCGCGACGCGCTCGTGCGGCTCGTGCGCTCGTTCAACGGCCATGCCCCCGCGTTTCGCGCGGAAAGCGACCGGCTGGAGGCGAAGCCGACATGAGCGTGGTGCGTCGGTTCAACGTCAAGTCGCTCACCCGCGTGGAGGGGGAGGGCTCGCTTCGGGTTCGCGTGGTCGATGGAGCGGTCGAGATCGCCGAGTTCTCGATCTACGAGCCGCCCCGCTTCTTCGAGCGGCTCGTCCGCGGCCGGGAGGTCCGCGAGGTGCCCGACATCGTGGCGAGAATCTGCGGCATCTGTCCGGTGGCCTATCAGATGACGGCCTGCGCGGCGCTCGAGAAGGCTCTGGGGATCACGGTGACCCCCGACATCCACCGGCTCCGCCGCCTGCTCTACTGTGGCGAGTGGATCCAGAGCCACGCGCTCCACGTGCACCTGCTGCATGCCCCCGATTTTCTCGGAGCCGAGAGCGGATTCACGCTCGCCGCGACGCATCCGGATCTGGTCAACCGCGGTCTGCGGCTCAAGAGCGTCGGCACGCGGCTGATGGAGGTGATCGGCGGCCGCGCGGTGCATCCGATCAACGTCACCGTCGGGGGCTTCTACCGCAGTCCGGCGGTGGCCGATGTCCGCGGCCTCGTGCCCGAACTCGAGTGGGGGCTCGCCGCGTCGCTCGAGATGATCGCCGAAGTGAGCCGGTTCGACTTTCCGGGCAGGCCGCACGATTACGACTGCGTGTCGCTCCGTCCGGCCGCGGGCTATCCGCTCGACGACGGGCGGATCGTGTCGAGCCGCGGGCTCGACATCGACGTGGCCGATTACGAACGCCACTTCGCGGAACGGCAGGTGCCTTGGAGCACCGCGCTGCACAGCCTGACCGTGCCCGACTCTCAGCCCTACCTCGTGGGACCGCTCGCCCGGGTCAACCTCTGCCGGGACCTTCTGCCGCCCCTGGCCCGCCGGGCCGCTGAGGCGTGCGGACTGGAGTTTCCGCTGCGGCTTTCGGCGCAGAGCATCGTGGCCCGGGCCATCGAGATCGCGGCCGCCTTCGAGGAGGCGCTGGCGATCGCGCGGGAGGCCGTGGCCGAGGTCGCGGCCTGCCGCATCGACTACGAGCCGCGGGCGGGGGTCGGCTGCCATGCCACCGAGGCGCCGCGCGGGCTTCTCTATCATCGCTACGAGATCGGCGATGACGGGCTCGTCGCGCACGCGGTGATCGTGCCGCCGACGTCGCAGAACCAGGCGCAGATCGAGGCCGATCTCAAGGCGATGCTGCCCGCCGCGCTCGCGCTCGACGACGCGGCGGCCACGCATGCCTGCGAGCGGCTGATCCGCGACTACGATCCCTGCATCAGCTGCGCCACGCATTTCCTCAGGCTCGACGTGTCGCGATAGCGACCGCGGGCCGTCGCCGGGCGGAGGGGCTTCATCGCGATCAGCAGATGCGCGGCAGCTGCTCGCCGAGGGGCATCGGGATCACCCGAGTGCCGCCGATGGCCGTTCGCATCACCACCATCCCGGGGTGCCCCTCCACCACCCGGCCAATGGGGACGGCGTCGCGGCCGTGCTCGAGCCGCCGCATCGCGGCCAGAATCCGGTCGGCGGATTCCCCCGGCACGACGGCGAGGAGCTTGCCCTCGTTGGCCACCTGGAGCGGGTCGAGCCCGAGGATCTCGCAGGCCGCGGCCACCTGACGACGCACCGGGATCGCCTGCTCGTCGATCTCGATGCCGACGCCGGCCAGGCCGGCGATCTCGACGAGACTCGTCGCCGCGCCGCCGCGGGTTGGGTCGCGGAGGAGCCGGATCGCCGGGCAGGCCGCCAGCATCGCGGCGACGAGGCCGTGGAGCGGCGCCGAGTCGCTGACGATCGCGGCCTCGAACGCCAGCCCCTCGCGCACGCTCATGATCGCCATGCCGTGATCGCCGAGCGTGCCGCTCGCGAGCACCACGTCGCCCGGCCGGACGGGCTCCACGCCAAGCCCGAGCCCGGGCGGCACGACGCCGACCCCGGCGGTGTTGATGTAGACGCCATCGCCGTGGCCGCGCTCGACCACCTTCGTGTCGCCCGTCACGATCCGCACGCCCGCGGCCACGGCGGCCGCCGCCATGCGCCGCGCCACCTCGGCCAGTTCACCGATCGCGAGCCCCTCCTCGATGATGAAGCCGGCCGTGAGGTAGAGCGGCCGGCCGCCGCTCATCGCGAGATCGTTGACGGTGCCGTTGACGGCGAGGTCGCCGATCGAGCCGCCGGGAAAGAAGAGCGGCCGCACCACGTAGGAATCGGTCGAGAGCACCAGCCGTCCGCCGCCGGCGAGATCGGCGGCGACGTCGATCACGGTCGAGTCGCCGAGCCGTTCGAGCAGGGGATTGGAGAAGGCGGACAGAAAGACATGCTCGATCAGGTCTCGGGAAAGCGCGCCGCCGCCGCCGTGTCCCATGACCACGTGCGGGTAGTCGCGGAGCGGCAGCGGGCAGACGAAGGCGGGGAGGTCGGGCCCATCGCTCATGAAGAGTGGTCTCCGACACCCGCGGGCCCCCGTCCGAGCATCGTTTCCGGCAGGTCTGCACATGCCGCCCCGGAGTCGGACCACCGGCCGGCATTGTAGTAGGCCGCGCAGGCGCCCTCGCCCGACACCATCGTCGCGCCGAGCGGCGTCCGCGGCGTGCACTCCTTGCCGAAGGCTGGGCACTGGTTGGGCTTGAGCGTGCCCCGCAGGACCTCGCCGGCCTTGCAGAGGGGCGACTCGACGGCGGTGATGCCACCGACCGCGAAGCGGATCTCGGCGTCGTAGTCGCGGTAGGCGTCGGCCAGCCGCCAGCCGCTCGCGGGAATCGTGCCGATCCCCCGCCAGGCCCGATCGACCGGCGCGAACACCTCCGCGACGACTCCCTGCGCCGGCTCGTTGCCCCGCTCGCTCACGACGCGGGCATAGGCATTCTCCAGTTCGTGGCGGCCCTGCTCGAGCTGCAGGACGGTCCGCCGGATGCCTTCCAGGAGGTCGAGCGGCTCGAAGCCCGTGACCACGATCGGCACCCGAAACCGCGCGGCGAGCGGCGGATACTGCCAGGTGCCCATCACGCTGCACACATGCCCCGCCGCGAGGAACGCGTTCACGCGGTTGCCCGGGCTCCGCATGATCGCCTCGATGGCCGGCGGCACGAGGACGTGCGACACGAGCATCGAGAAGTTCTTCAGCCCCTGCCGCTTCGCGAGCGTGACGGCCATCGCGTTGGCCGGCGCCGTGGTCTCGAAGCCGATCGCCAGGAAGACCACCTCGCGGTCGGGATGGGCCCGGGCGATCTGCACGGCGTCGAGCGGCGAGTAGACGACGCGGACATCCCCGCCGCGGCCCTTGACCGAGAAGAGATTCTCCCGCGACCCCGGCACGCGGAGCATGTCGCCGAACGAGCAGAGGATCACCCCCGGCGTGGCGGCGATCGCCAGGGCGCGGTCGATCGTCTCCAGCGGTGTGACGCAGACGGGGCAGCCCGGCCCGTGGATCAACTCCACCTCGGCGGGCAGGAGCTGATCGACGCCGTTGCGGATGATGGAGTGGGTCTGCCCGCCGCAGACCTCCATGATGGCCCACGGCCGCGTCACGATCCGGCCGATCTCGGCGGCCAGTCGCCGGGCCGTGTCCGCGTCGCGGTATTCCGTGAGGTGCTTCATGGCGTGGCCGTGGCATCGTCGCCGCGGAGCTCCTCGAGGCTCTCCTCCAGGAGGCCGAGGTCTTCGAACGTCCGGAGCGTGGCCAGGGCCGAGGCCTCGTCGATCTTCGAGATCGCGAAGCCCACGTGGACGATCGTGTAGTCGCCGACGGTGATCTCGGGCAGGTAGGCGAGGCAGACGTCCTTGACGACGCCCCCGAAGTTCACGCGGCCCATCCGCGTGCCCGCTTCCTCGCGGATCGATTCGACGAGTCCCGGCACGGCAAGACACATCAGCCACCTCCCCGCTGCCAGAGCATCACGCGATTGTTGCCCGAGTCGGCCCCGGCCAGCCAGAGCCGCGCTACCGCCTCCGGTGGTTCGCTCGATCCATTTTGGACCGATCCCTGGTGAAGTGATCCCTCGTGAAGACAGATTCCATACGGCCAGCAGAGCGTGTCGGCGGTGACCGCCTGCCAACGATTTTCGCCGCTGGCGTCGAAGTTTTCCTGCCCGATGACCTCCGCGGCCGCCGGACCGCACAGCATTCCGCCGGACAGTGGCCAGAACAGGACCCGGTTGTTGGCCGTGTCGGCGACGGCAAGGGTGTCGTGGGCCAGGGCGATCCCGTACGGAAACCGCAGCCGGTGCGGGCCCTGTGGCCGGTGGGGCAGCTCGGCGGCGGTGGCGAAGTCGGGCTGGCCGAGCACCATGTCGGCTGGGCGGTCGCCGTCGGGTCGGCCATGCCAGCCGAGCACGCGGTGGTTGCCCGCGTCGGCCACGAACAGCATGCTGTCATCGCCGGCCAGCGCGTGCGGCCAGCGAAACGAGGCCGGGCCCGGCGGTCCGCCGCGATTCTCGTCGGCCGAGCGCATGTCGCCCTGGCCGAGCACGACATCGGCCGGCGCGTCGCGGTCGGGCAGGCCGTTCCAGATCAGCACGCGGCGGTTGCCGGTGTCGGCCACGTGGAGCCGGCCCGCGATCCAGGCGAGGCCGTAGGGCCAGGAGAGGGTGTCGGCCGCCGGTCCAGCGCCGCGATTGCGTGCGACGTCGGCGAGCGATGGCTGACCGAGACACCAGTCGGGCGGCGTATCGCTCGAGTCGGGCACGCGGTCCCAGACGAGGATCCGGTGATGCCAGGAGTCGGCGATCAGGAGTTTCCCTCCGGTCACGATCACGCCCGTCGGCAGATGGAGGCCGTTGGCCGGCCCGCGGCCATGGGCGGCCGGGCCCTCCTCGGTGAACGACGACTGGCCGAGCACGACGTCGGCGCCGGCGTGCGACTCCGCGGGCACGCCCCGCCAGATCAGCACGCGGTGGTTGCCCGAATCGCAGACCACGAGCCGCTCGTCGTCGAGCCACACGCCGCGGGGCGCGTAGAGTTGATCGGCCGTGGGCTCTGCAGCGGGAAGCGCCAGGCCGCCGGGGGAGGGTGCGCCGAGCCAGCAGGCCGGCGACCAGCCCGCATGCACGGCCGGTGCGGGCGTCATGACGGCTTCACCCACACGACGCCCGCCGTGACCCGCAGTTGAAATGGCTCGAGCCCGCAGGCCGGCGCCGAGAGGCACGCACCGGTGTCGGCATCAAACCGAAACCCGTGCCACGGGCAGGTGATCGTGCCGGCCTCGGCGTCGCACATTCCCCGGTCGAGCGGCAGGCCGACGTGGCCGCAGGCGTTGCGGAAGGCGCGGAGCTCGTCCTTCACCCGGAGCACGACAATCTTCGCTCCGCCTCCCTCGAACGTCACCGGCTTTTCATGCGTCACGTCGGCCTGCCTCGGGCCCTCGTACCAGCCGCTCGTGTCTCCAGGCAGTTGCAACTGAACCAGTTCCATCGGCGGCTCCGGCGGGGTGGGGGGCGGGGGCGGGCGGATGATGCCGTGCATCGCGAGCAGGGCCCGCACGCCCGGATCATCCACCAGTTCGAAGAGCAGCTGCTTGCCCCGGGGATCAGCCTTGAGCCGCTGCACGATCGTCGTCAGCCCCGACCGATGAAAGGCCTCGATCGCCTCCTTGAGGGCGAACGCCCTCCCGCGGGCCTCCGGCTCGAGCGACTCGGCATCGTTCACCAAGCGGTCAACCCGCCCGGCGAGCGATTCGAGCCCGGCATCGGCCGATTCGGGCGGCCGCGCATCAGGATCGGTGGTCATGGGGCCCCCGGGACGACGGCCTGATAGCCGCCGCGTTGTTCGAGCGACTCGAGCGTCTTCGTGAGCAGCACCTCGGCGAACAGGCCGCGGGCGAGCGTGATCAGCAGGTCCTCGGTGGTCGTCGCCGCAGCGACCACGGTGCGGTGGGCCGCGATCGACCGCTTCGGCAGCGACCGGAGAATGAACGCCGCGCCATCGGCATTCCCGAGAAGGAAGTCCTCGAAGATCGCCACCACAAACTCGGCGACCCGCGCGGTCGCCACCGCGGGATCGTCCCGCAGGGCCGCGAGGGCCGGTTCGGTGCCCCGATGCCGTTCCTCGAGCCGGACGACGAACCGCTCGGTCGCCGCCTGAAGGAGCACGTCGAACTGCTGACGCTGATGAAGATCCATGACGCCCCATGGTATACGGCCTCTGCCGTGGACTCACGGCCCGCGGCTCTCGGTGGTCGTCGTGTCGGGGGTCTCGTTCATGCGGGCATGGATTCCGTCGAGCATCTCCCGTGCGGTCGCGGCCTCATCGCCGCATTCGTGCCAGGAGAAGAGCCGGAGCGCCTTGGCGAGCTTTTCGATCGCCGGCTTGAAGATGCCGAGGTGGGCCAGGGCGTTTGCCTGATTGAGGAGCACCCGGGCATGGGCCACCGGATCCCGGGCCTCCGTCCGCACCTCGAGCACCTGCTCGTAGGCCTCGACGGCCTGCACGAGATTCTCATCGGGGTGCGTCGAGGGGAGATACTGCAGCGCGCTGGCGAGATTCATCGTCACGCTCGCCCACATGTCGGGATCGCTGTCGCGGTCATACACCTGCAGGGCCTTGCGAAACGACTGCACCGCGATTCCCGTGCGGAGGCGGTCGCCGGCCTCCCGGGTCGGCATGCAGAGGTAGGCCAGGCCGAGATTGTTCTGCAGCTGGCCGTAGGACGCCGGGGCGGAGTCTTGCTCGATCCCGTCCGCCAGCGCTTTCTGGTAGCAGTTCACCGCCTCGACGAGCGGTCCGCGGCTGCCGTCGGCACCGAGCCCCTGGTGGAGCGTGCCCAACCGCATCCAGATGTCGGACCGGAGGTGCGGGAGCCGGGCTGCGGCCGCGAGCTTCTCCGCCCGCCGGAGGTGTTCGAGCGCCAGCGGGGCCGCCTCGGCGGGCAACGATGCGGCGATCTGCATCTCGAGAAGCGCCGCGAACACGGGCGACGCCGCCTCGGCGGCCGCCGACGCCTCCACCAGCAGCGACCGCGCCGCCCGGGCGTCGCCCCGCTCGAAGAGTCCCGCCGCGGCCGTCATCAGCACGACCCCCCGCAACTCGCCGTCGAGCGATCCCGGCTCGGGCAGGTCGTCGATCAGCCCGTGGGCGAAGGCCGCCGCACGGGCGAGGATCGTGAAGGTGTCGTCCCCCGCCGCCTCGATGGCCGCGAGCGCCTCCGGTGAGGGGGCGAGGACAAAGGCGTTGTAGCGGTCGAGCCGCGATGTGCCGGCCGCATCCGCCGGCGATCGAGGCAGCACGGCTTCGCCCGCGGTCTCGTCGCCGTGGAGGGCCGCCGTCCGCAGGGCCGGATCGGACGCCGGCGGCGCGAGCAGATGCGACCGCGGAAACGGGAACACACCCACGGGCTGCGGCCGGGGGAGCGGGGGCTCGGCCACCTGCGGCCCGGCGGCGAGCTTCGCGAGCAGGAGATCGACGAGCCGCTCGACCGCGGCATCGACCGCCGGCGAGAGACCTTCCCCGAGCTCGTACCGCTCACCCTCGATCAGGTAGGCGGTGACATTCGCGGGATAGTCGTCCTTGAGGAGCCAGTGGCCGAAGGCGATCGCATGGTCCCAGCGGAAGGCGTGGAGGTTGATGCCCGTGGGCGGCGGCAGCTTTTCGACCTCGTGGCCCGGCACCTCGAAGATCGCCCCGGGCTCGCTGCCCGACGAGCAGGCATCCACGAGAATCACCTCCGGCACGCCCCGCATCTGGAAGGCCACATCCATGCCCCCCGTGCCGCCGTCGGCGCACCGCACCCCCTCGGGCAGACCGCGTTCCCACATCCGGCGCACGAGCACCGGCCCCGCGGCATCGTCGCCGCGGAGGAGATTGCCGCAGCCTATGATCAGCGTCCGCACGACTCACCCCGTTTCGCCGATGCGGAACGACGCCAGCTCCCGGCCCGTTTTGCCGTCGTAGGTGTGCACGGTGCAGACGAGACAGGAGTCGTAGGAGCGGGCCACGTGCCCCATCTCGACCGGATCGGACGGATCGTGGATCGGCGCGCCGATGAACGACTGCTCCATCGGCCCGTGCACCATCGTTGCGTCCTGCGGGCCGATGTTCCAGGCCGTGGGGGTGACGACCTGATAGTTGGCGATCTTGCCCTGCTCGATCACGATCCAGTCGGAGAGCGACCCGCGGGCCGCCTCCGTGGAGCCGAACCCCTTGCCCGACGCATGCTCCACCGGCTTGGTGTAGAAGCTGTCATGCAGCTCGATCTCGGAGAGCCACTGCCGCGCGAGCTTGTAATACTTGCAGGCTTCGTGCATGCGGGCCATCACCCGGACGAGCACGCTCGGGCCGACCTTCCGGACGGCGTCGAGGAAGAGCGGGTCGTGATCCTGATGCCGGGCGGCGCCGGGGCGGCCGGCGATCACCTGCCGGGCCAGCGGCCCCGCCTCGAGCGGCATCGAGCCCTGGCCGGGCAGTTCGTACCGCGGGCTCTTGGCCCAGCTGTATTTGCCCTGCTTGTGTCCCGCGGCGGGGTCGATGGGCTCGGTCCGTCCCTCCCACGGGTGCAGGTAGGTGTCGCCCGCATAGAAACTGTGCGCCGTGCTCTCGCGGACATGGAGGTGATCGAAGTCGTGGAAGTCGGCGCCGTCATAGACGCCCGAGCGGTTGACGAGGGCCGCGTTTCGCCCGTCGATCGTGGGCCGCTCGTAGAGCTCCGGCCTGAAGTAGGTGCCGGTGGCCAGGAATTTCCCGCAGCCGAACCCGTAGCGGTCGAGGCCCGCCCGCTTCGCGAACCGGAGGAACAGGCCGCAGTCGCTGTTTCGCTGGGATTCGTTCTCGTCGGCCCAGGCCCAGACGTCGTCCCAGGTCTTCAGCTCCATCCAGCGGTCGATCGAGCAGCCGAGCCACGACTTCTCCAGCCACTCCCGTTTCCAGGAGTCGAGGATCGCGATCGAGCGGGTCACTTCGGCGAGATTCGGGGCGCACATCACGCCGCCGGGAATCATGAAGCTGGAGTGGGGCCACTGGCCGCCGAAGATCGCGTAGACCTCCACGGGCCTGCCCGAGAACGTGACGCCCTTCTCGTAGCTCGTTCCCACGAACGGCGCGAATCGCCGCACCACCTCGTCGTACTCGGGCAAATGGGCGTACTTCTTGTTGGTGAGGTCGATCACGAACAGCGCGTAGAACCAGCGGGGGATGGACTGCAGCGTCTCGCAGCTCTGGGCGATGTTCCGGATGAGCGTGGCGTTTCTGGGCACGTGTGTCCGCCAGGCGGTGTCGAGGGCGTAGCAGGCCTTGTAGAGGTGGCTGCCGCCGCAGATGCCGCAGATCCGGGGCGTGACGATCAGCCCGGCCTGCGGGTCCTTGCCCCTGAGGATGATCTCGAAGCCGCGAAACATGCTGGCTTCGGTCCAGGCGTCGGTGACGAGGCCGTCGGTGACCTCGATGCGGAGGTCGAGATCGCCCTCGACGCGGCCCAGCGGGCTGATCCGCATCGGCTTCGGCTCGGCGACGGTGGCCATGATGCTCTCCTTCTCGTGAACTGCCTTTGATCCCGGCATCGCCGGACGCGATGCCCATCGGCCGTGGGAACCCTTGGCTTTCCCGCCGGCCGAAACAAGCCTGCACGGGCCGGGAATGGCCGCGCAGCCGCGAAAACTACACCACGAACATGTCCTCCTTGGTCCACTGCGGCGCGGCCATCTTGGCCGCGACGGCATGGGCGAGATACGTGAGCTGCCCGGTGCCGGTCTGGTGATCCCTCGGGATCACGCCCGCGATTTTCTGCGTCTTGAAGACCGTGCCGGGCATCAGGTCATAGAAGGGAAACTCCGGCTCCGTGCAGCCGGTGCAGGGCATGCCCGCCCGCGTCTTCGACGACTGCCGGTTCCAGAG
>SXWC01000016.1 GCA_005789975.1 Planctomycetaceae bacterium | reverse complement strand
TGGGAGCACGCCTATTACCTGCTCTACCAGAATCGCCGCGCCGACTACGTCAACGCCTTCTACAACGTCATCGATTGGGACGCCATCGACAGGCGATTCGCCTCGATCAAGAAGTAGGGCACGGCAGCCGCCTGCCTGGCCCGCCCAGCTTCACACCGCAGCAGCCCGACGCGGAATCCCGCCCGGTCTGACGTTGACTCGCCTTCCGGCGGGATCCTATTTCCCCTCCCTGGGTGCATGGATCCCGTCCGGAGGCAGTTTGCATGATCACGGCGTCGAAGTGGCAGCGTTTTCTCGCCGGCACGGCCCTCCGTGGCACACTGGCCGCGGCTGTGGCCGTGGCTGCGGTGGGGTGCAAGACAGGCAGTTCTTGGACGGCCAAGCCCTCCTGGTGGACATTCGGCGGTGGTCCCGAAGAGGCTTCGAAACTCGCCACCGCCCCCCCTGCCCCGACCGACATCACGAAGCCCTCGGCGGCGTCCAAACCGTATCCGACGACCACCACGCCCGAGGGTTATGTGCTCGCCGGCGCGGAGTCGGCGGTGAAGTCGTCCGCCGGTGGCGGGACGCCGCCGCAACTCGAGCAGCCCGCCGTGCCAGCGGCCGTGACCTACGGATCACGGCCCGCCGCCCCGGCGGTCGCCGAAGCCCGGCCGATCGCGCCCGCAGGCGGTCCGCAGACCGGCCTCTCCTCGATCACGCCGCAAGTCGGTCCTTACGGAAGCGCTCCGGCGTCCGCCGAGCAGTCGCCGGTCGCCGCCACCACCTCGACGTTTGGCGTCGCGGCCGGGGCGACGGCTGGCGAAGCCGCGGGCACACGCGTGGCTGATGCCCGTGCCGCCGACAGCTGGTCGATGCCACCGGCAGCCGCTCCGACCACGACCGAGTCACGGTATGGCTCGACGGGCAGTCGCTTCTCCGGAGGCTCGCTGCCCGCGGAGCCCGCTTCGCTGCCCGCCGCGCCGCCCGCGGCATTCGATCGCCCGACGACCGTGCCGGCCGAAGTGTCGCTGCCGCCGTCGTCGGCGGTCCCGGCAGGCCTGCCTGCGGCACCCGCGCCGCTCTCGGAAACCGTCGCACCTCCCCCGCCGACCCGCCGGCCCGATCCCGGCTACCGTCCGGGCGGCACCTCGAGCTACCGCACGAGCCGCACGATCATCGCCGGATCGTCGGGCGGCGACACCGGTGGCGTGGAGCCGGCAGCCTTTGAGAAGGACGCCGGTGTGGGCCCCTGACCAGGTCCCCTGACCAGGTCGCCTGACCAGACCCCCTGACCAGGTCCCGGGCGCACACACTCCAACCCACCCGCGGCGGGCCGCGTGGTAGATTCGGGCCATGCGTGTCGCTGACTGGCTCATGTCGATAGCGGTGAGCGTGCTTGTCTCGTGCGGGTTGTCGGCTCGGCTGACGCCGCCCGCGCTCGCTGCCGAGCCGCCGTCGCCCTGCCGCGTGCACTTCCGCGGGATGTTCCCGCTGCCCGACACCGCGACCGATGCCGATGGCGACACGGTGCGGCTCGTGGGCCTCAGCGGCGTGACCTGGCTCGGCGGCGACCGCTACGCCGCCATCGTGGACAACAGCCGCTGGCTGGCCCGCTTCCGCCTTTCACTGGCGGCAGACGGGGCAATCACGGCCGTCAACGACCTGCGGCTGATCGGTCTCGGGGAGCCGCACGACTACGAAGATCTGGCCACCTGCCCCGACTCGCTCAGCAGCCGGATCGTGGCGCATCGCCTGCGACGAGGATTCACCGATCCCGGGCCGTGCCTGCTCGTCTGCGAGGAAGACACACCGGCCGTGCGAGCCGTGGCGCTCGATTCGGGCGACCTCCTCGGCGTGGTGCCGATCCCCGAGCCGCTCCGCAGCCCACGGCCGAATCGCGGCCTCGAAGCCCTGGCCGTCGATCCCGACGGCCGGCATGTCTGGACCGCGAACGAGGAGGCCCTGCCCGCCGACGGCCCGCCCCCGACGGCCGATGCGGGCACCGTCGTGCGGCTGGCCCGCATCCCCGTGCCCACAGCCGGCGACGGTGCGCGGGCAGAGCCGCGGCAGTTTGCCTATCGTGTCGATCCGCCGCACGCGTTCGTGCGGCTGCTGCAGGGGGAGCCGCTCTCGGGCGTGGCGGCGATCGTCGCCCTGGGCGACGACAAACTGCTCGTGCTCGAGCGGTCGGGCGGCCCCGGCCTCCCCCCCTTCGAGAACCGCATCCATCTCGTCGACTGCGCGCGGGCGACCGATGTCTCGGACATCGACCGTGATCTCGCCGACCGTGCCGCCGACCTGCTCACCAAGCGTGTGCTCTGGAAGGATTCCCTGGGCTGCAACGTGGAGGGGCTCTGCCTGGGGCCCGCGATCGCCGGCGGCAGGCGGGCGCTGATCGCGATCGCCGACAATGGCGGCCTCGGCTCGCCGACTCAACTCGTGGCCTTCACCCTCGAAGGGCCGCCACCGGGCCGGCTCACCAGCCCATGACCATGTTCGACTCGATCACCTTGCGGGCCCGATCGAGATCGTCGCCCGTCTCGTGCATGTAGAGCCGGATCGCATGGACCTTGTCGCCCGCAGCCTTGGCGAGGCACTCACGGGCCGTGCTGCAGGGATTCGCCCGCGAGTCGGTGAGCCCCAGTGCCGACTTGGAGATCACCCACGAGTCCCGGGGACGTCGGGTGAGCCGCACGATCTTCTCGCCGGGATAGGCGTCGTGCACCACCGCGGAGGCGGCCTGCTCGTCGATGGCCCAGGAGATGATGATGTGGGCATCGGTCTCGATTTCGTAGAGAGGCATGGCACACGCTCCTGGGGCGGATGGAAGCGAGGGTACGGCGCCCGGTCCGGGGCGTCAAACCGACGGCCCGCCCGAAACCCTGGCGGGCGGCCGCCGCGGCGTAGAATGAGGGCAGTTTCAAGTCGCGGATTCGTCCGCCCCCGCCGTCATCGTCAGGCCGCTCGATGAAGTACGACCGCCACGGCTTTCCGATCCCGCCCGAGTTCGCACCCCCCGACGCGCGGCAGGAGGTCATGCCGTCGCGGCGCGACGAGTTCCAACCGCCTCAATCCCGCGTGGCCGGCCGCGGCAAGAAGCTGTTCCTGATCGGCGTCCTGGCGGCGGTCGTCGTGCCGGGCCTGCTGACGCCCTCGATCATGCCGTTGATTTCCGACGCCGTGGTGCAATGGTCGCTCGAACGCGCCGTGGTGCGCGAGGCCCGCGGCAACGTCGGCGCCGCGATCGGCGACATCGGCCGGGCCATTGATTGGGCCGACGACAACGCCGCGGGCCGCAGTCGCCTGCTGTGCTGGAGGGCGATGCTGCGGATCGAGAACCGCGATCCCCAGTCCGCCATCGCCGACACCGAACAGGCGATCTCGATCGCCCCCACATCGGCCCAACCCCGCCGCGTGCGGGCGCTCGCCCGCGTGATGCTGGGCGACCCCGACGCCGCCCTCGCCGACGCGCAGACCGTCGTCGAACTCTCCGGCCCGGCCGATCCCGAAGCCCTCAACCACCGGGCCTACATCCGCGCCCTGGTCGGCCGTGATCTCGACGCCGCCCTCGAGGACATCGATGCGGCGCTCACGGAGAGCGGCGGGGCCGCCCCCGAGTTTCTCGATACCAGGGGACTGATCCTTCATCTTCTCGGCAGGCAGCACGAGGCGGTTGACCAACTCAATCTCGCGATCGACGGCACCCAGAAAACCCGCCGCGACCTGCTGCGTCTCGCCGGCCACGCCGACCCCGACGAACTCGCCTACCGGCTGCGTTCGCTCGACCACGGGCTCGCCGTCATGCACAAGCACCGCGGCCTGGCCTGCCAGGCGTTGGGCCTCGATGGTCAGGCGCGGCAGGATTTCGAAATCGCCGACCGGAAGGGATATTCTCCCGAGAAGGGGATTTTTTAGCCGCCTCGGTCGGGTGTTCTGGTCGGGCGGTGATCGTTCGCTATACTGCGGGCTCGACGACGTGGACACCCGTCACCGGATGCCGCCGTTCGGCGTCGCAATCGCGACCCGCTCGGCCCGAAACGGGGGGGGAGCTCAGTTGGTGAGAGCGCCAGCCTGTCACGTTGGAGGCCGCGGGTTCGAGTCCCGTCACCCTCGCTCGTCCACCCGTCGACTCAGTCCCAGAGGATGCGGCTCCGGCCGCCCGTCGCCCTCCCCGTGACCGGCAGCCGCGTCGATGCATCGGGCCGGCACGCTCCATTCCGGACGGCCGTGGTGACGGGGGCCGCCAGCGGGCTCGGACGGGCCCTGGCCGACGCCCTCGTCGCCGCCGGCTGGACCGTCGCCTGCTGCGATCTCCCCGACGCGATCGACCGTTGGCAGGCCGATGGCCCGCCCCCTGGCGATCGTGTGCTCCGGCTCGGGCTCGATGTCCGCGATGCGGCTGCATGGCGGACGCTTCACGACCGGCTCCGCCACGAGTGGCCGTCGCTCGACCTGCTCGTCAACGCAGCGGGCGTCGGCGCGACCGGCGAGGTGGGCACGCTCCCCGAGGCGCAGTGGCGCCGGGTCATCGACACCAATCTCGTGGGCACCGCCCTCGGCTGCGAGACGTTCCTCCCCTGGCTGCGTGCCGCCCGGCGGAGGTCGCATGTCGTCAACGTCGCCTCGATCGCGGCGGTCCTGGCGCCGCCGTCGATGGCCGCCTATGCGGCGAGCAAGGCGGGCGTGGTCGCGCTCTCCGAGGCGATCGCCGCCGAGTGCCCCCGCCGCCGACCGGGCGTGACGATCGTCTGCCCGGGCTTCTTCCGATCGGGGCTGCTCGACTCGTGGCACTTCACGTCGGCGATCGAGAAGCGGGAGGCCGAGCGGAGGATGGCCGTCACGTGGTGGACGAGCGACCGCGTCGCCCGCCGCGTGCTCCGCGCGATCCACGTCAACCGCCGCTATGTCGTCGTCGGGCTCCAGGCCCGCTGGCTCTGGCGGCTCAAGCGATTCGCCCCGCGGGCCACGACGGCGCTGGTCCGCACGATCTACCGCCGGCTGAAGTAGGCGGCCGCCGCGGGGGCGATCAGTCGAGTTCTTCGAGCCAGGCGCGGATTTCGTTCTCGTACTCGCTGGCCAGGCCGCCGACGATGAGCTGGCGGTGGAAGCTGGCCGCGCCCCCCTTCTTCATGTCGGCGTCCTCGGCGCTCGGAAACCGCTTGGCGGGGTCTTGGGCGATCAGTCCGCGGCAGAAGTCCATGAGCAGTTCGTTGCAGGTCACTTCCGTCGGGAGCAGTTGCGGCAGACGGTGAACGAGCGACCGCTTGGCCTCGAGCAGGTCGCCGAACGACTGGAGCCCGGCGAACAGCGGCTGCCCCGAGAGCATCTCGATGAGCACGTAGCCGAGGCTGGCCAGGTCGGACCGCGGCGTGTTGTCGCGACCCTCGAGCACCTCCGGTGCCGCGTAGGACGGCGTGCAGGTCCGGGTCGGCGGCGGTTCATCGACCGGGTGGGCCGAGCCGATGTCGATGATCTTCGCGTTGCCGGTCCGCTTGACCATGATGTTGGCGGTCTTCACGTCGGCGTGGACGATCCCCTCGCGATGAAGGGCGGCGAGCGCGGCCAGGCACTCCCGCACGATCGCGATCGCCACTCCGGGCTTGAGCCGCGATTGCTGGGGCCCCGCCGTGACGATGACGTTGTTGAGATAGGTCCAGCGATCCTCATCGACGCTCGCCCTCGTCCGCTCGAGGAGTTCGGGCGCCAGGAGCCGGGAGAGGTCGTAGCCGTCGATCCACTCCATCTCCATGATCCGGACCATCCGCTGCTCGACGAAGTTGTGGACATCGAGAAGGTTGTCCTGCTGGATCTGGGCCACCCGGGCCGCGACCACCGCGATGCGGCTCATCGCCTCAACGTACGACTGCTCCGACGCATACCGTTCGGGCGAGAAGATCTTGAGTGCGACGGGGAGCGTGAAATGATCGGTGCCCCGGCGGGTGGTGAGATAGACGACTCCCTGGCCGCCCGCGCCGAGCCGCCGCGAGAGGGTGTGGTATTCGGTCCAGTTGAGGCGGCCGGAGTTGAGCACCTCGGAGTAACGGGCGAGGAGATCCTCGGGGCACTGGCTGCCGACTTCGCCGGCCGCCGTGATCGTGGGGCGGTCCTCCTGCATGATGGTCGTACTCATCGTCCGCTCCCCTCCACGGGCGGCTCCGGAAAGCCGAGTCGCTTGTCGACGAGATTCCGCAGGGGCCTTCCCTCGCGATACCTCCTCAGATTGTCGCAGAAAAAATCGGTCATCGCATCGATCCGGTGTTTTGACTGGCCGCCCACGTGGGGCGTGATCAGAAGCCGCGGGGCCGTCCAGAGACGGCTGTCGGGACGGGGGGGTTCGTCGGGGGTCACGTCGACGGCCGCCGAGTCGAGGTGCCCGCTCTCCAGGGCATCCACGAGGGCATCCTCGTCCACCAGCGGCCCGCGGGCCACGTTGACGAGACTCGCCCCCCGTTTCATGCGGGCGATGGCCCGGGCGTCGATCATGTTGCGGGTGTGCTCGGTGAGGGGTGCGCAGAGAAACAGCACGTCGATCTGGGGCAGCAGGTCGGGAAGCGTGTCGGGGCCGCCGAGAAACTCGACGGCGGCCGGCTTCCGCACCGGAAACCAGTCGGTCGCGAGGATCCTCACGCGGAACGGTTCGAGCACCTCGACGAGCCGTCGGCCGTTGCCCCCCATTCCCACGATGCCCACGGTCGCCCCGGTGAGATCGACGGTGGGGCGGCGGACAAACTCCCGGCGCCGTTGTTGCTCGAGAAACAGGGGGAACCGCCGGGTGCAGGCCACCGCCATTCCGACGGTCTGCTCGGCGACCTGGTCGGCCAGCACGCCGGACGCACTGGTGACGATGATCCCGGAATCGACCACTGCGGGCACGAGGCAGTGGTCGAGGCCGGCCGCCGACGACTGAATCCACTTCAGACGCCCCGCGGCGACCACGCTCTCCCACGGAACGGGCACCTTGGGGTGCCCGCAGAACAGATCGGCCGAAGGCAGTTCCTCCGCCACCCGCTCCTGCCCGGCATCCACGAGCGTGGCCTCGGGCACCACCGCCCGGATCTGGGCGACGTGTTTGGGCTCGACGGGATAACAAAGGACGATTCGCATGCCCGGGTTTTCGCAGGGTTGCCGCCGATCTGGCAAGCCTTTTTCGCCGGCTGTCCCCCTCGGTTTCGCTTTTCTTGGGGTTGCCGCCCGCGGGTTTTAGGGTTCAATAGGGCGTGGGGCGAGGGGCGCGATTCCTCTTCTCCTCCGTCCCCCAACCCCGCCCGGATCCTCATGCGACTTCCCCTCATCGCCGTTGCAGCGTTGGCGTTCCTCAGGATCGTCTGCGGCCTGCATTTCTTCCTCGAAGGCGTGAACCACCTTCGCGACCCGGATTGGTCGAGCGCCGGCTTCCGCAAGGCGGCGATCGGTCCCCTCGCCGACTGGTATCGCTCGGGGCTGCCGCAGACGGGCGACTGGTCGGGCACGTTCGGCGCCGTGGACGGCCGGCCCGTGAGCGAGGTCTCGAAAGACTGGCAGCAGTCCGTCGTCGCCGGTTGGCAGAAACTTCTCGATGCCCGGATGAAGAAGGTGCCGCTCGCGGCCGACGCCCGCACCGCCGCCGAAAAGAGTCTCGGTGTTGCCCGCGAGGAGCTGGCCGACTTTGCCAGCAGCCTCGAGGACGACCTGACCGACTACCGGCTCCAGGTGGCCCGCCTGGGCGTGATGGAGCGGAAGCCCGGGGTCACCGAAATCCCCTTCGAGCGGGAGCGGGTGAACAAAAAGAAGAAGGAACTCGGCGGCCAGGCCGCCGGCTGGATGAGGGATGCCGCGGCCATCGGCCAGAAGCTGACTGCCGAGTGGGATGCCCAACTGCCCTCCGATGCCGACCGCAGCCTCGCCGGCTCGGCCGCCGAACCGACCAAACTCTGGCGGGCCGACCGTTTCGTCAGCTGGTCGCTGGTGGCGATCGGGGCCAGCCTGGTGCTCGGCGTGCTCACGAAGTTCAACGCCATGGGGGGTGTGTTTTTCCTGCTCAGCGTGATCGCGTCACAGCCCTTTTGGGCCGCCGGGGCGCAGCCCACGTACGATCAATGGGTGGAGGTGGCGGCGTTGCTCGCGATCGCATCCCTGCCCACCGGAGGCTGGACCGGCCTCGACTATTTCCTCAAGAATTGGTGCCCGCTTTCCTCGTGCTGCGGGGCCGCGCGACGCTCCTGCGGCACAGCCTCCTGACGTCCACTCACGCCGAGCCCTCGAAGGTGATTTCATGAACCTGACCGAACAGCAGAAGACGATCGGCAAGGAAAACTTCGACGACGCCGTCGCCATCACGCGGCGGGATTTCCTCGGCGGCACGGTGGCGGCCGGGCTCGCCAGCGGGGCCGGGCTGGGCTCGATCTACTTCGGCTACGGCAAGAGCGTGGGCGATCCGCTCCGCGTCGGCGTGCTCGGCACGGGCGACGAGGGGAGCGTTCTTCTCGGGGCCCACAACCCCGAATACCTCAGCGTGGTCGCGATCGCCGACATCCGTCCCTACAACATCTTCCGCGCCTTCCACGGCGATGTATCCAGCCCCAGCGCCAACCAGGCCCGGCCAGGCCTGATGGCGAAATACAAGTGGTCCACCGAGGATGCCGCCCGCGAGCAGGTGAAAATCTACTCGGCCTACGAGGAGTTGCTCGCCGACCCCAGGGTCGAGGCCGTGATCATCGCGCTGCCGCTCCACCTCCACGCCGAGGCGTCGATCAAGGCGATGCGGGCCGGCAAGCACGTGCTCACCGAGAAGCTCATGGGCCACAGCGTGCACGAATGCAAGGAGATGGGCAGGGTTTCCCGGGAGACCGGCAAGATCCTCGCGACCGGACACCAGCGGCACTACAGCATGCTCTACGACAACGCCGTGCACACGATCGGCACGGCGAAACTCATCGGCGACCTCCACTCGATCCGCGCCCAATGGCACCGCGGCAACCTGCCCGGCAAGGATTCCTGGAAGCCGGCGATGCCCGACGACGCGTCGCTCGCCAAGCAGCTCGCCGGCTGGAAGAAGGATCTCGAGAGCGCGAAGCCCTCCGAGATCGACCCGCTCCGGAAGAAGATCGCCCAGCTCGAGGCCCAGATCTCCGATTCCCTGCTCGATGCCGCGACCCACGGCTACACGCAGATGTCGCTGCCCGATGGATCGACCCGCACGCCGATGGAGGAGCTCATCCGCTGGAGGCTCTGGAATCGCACGGGTGGCGGCCTGATGGCCGAGCTCGGCAGCCACCAACTCGACGCCGCCGGCATCTTCGTCTCGGCGATGCACGGCCCGGGCAAGAAGGTGAAGCCGCTGACGGTCACCGCCGTCGGCAACCGGAGCATCTTTCCGGCCGACCGTGAGATCGACGACCACGTCTACTGCATGTACGAGTATCCCGCGCCGGGATACGAAGAAGACAAAAACAAGAAGATCGTCGTCACCTACTCCTCCATCAACGGCAACGGCTTCGGCGGCTACGGCGAAGTGGTGATGGGCACGAAGGGCACGCTCGTGCTCGAACAGGAGCGGGACGTGATGCTCTACAAAGACTCGTCGAAGGACACCCGGGTGACGGTCGCCAAGGCGAAGGACGGCTCGCCGACGCTCGACACCACGGAGAGCGGCGGGGGCGGCTACGCGGCGGGGGGCAAGGGCGGCGGTGCCGACGCGGCCCCCTCCCGGGGCTACACCGAGGAGATGGAGCACTGGGCGTGGTGCATTCGCAATCCATCGCCCGAAAACCAGCCGCGGTGCAAACCGGAGGTGGCCATCGCCGACGCGGTGATCGCGTTGGTGAGCAATATCGCGCTGGCCAATCCGACCTCACAGGCCCGGATCGACTTCAAGCCCGAGTGGTTTGACATCGGCAGCGACGAGACACCGGAGGGCGTGAAGCCCGACGTCAGCCGCAACGGCTACAGGGTCTGAGCCCCCGCCCGGCCGGAGCCGGGGCGGCATCGCGACGGGAGCAGCCATTTCGCCAGTTCGATGACGGTGACCGGGGCGAGCGACAGCCCCAGCACGAGTCCCCACTCGTGCCCCAGCGTCGAGCCGATCTCGAACAGCGGCTGTGTCGGCGGCAGCATCACGACGCTGACCTGGAGCAGTCCGGAGAGGACCACGGCCAGGAGCAGGGCCGGGTTGCCGAAGAAGCCGAGCTGAAACGCCGTGGAGCGGTCGCTGCGGCAGCCGATGGCGAAGAACAGCTGACTGAACGCGGCGACGCAGAAGGTCACGGCGCGGGCCGCCGGCAGCCGGGCCTCTTCCCCCTGCCAGGTGATCAGAAACGCGGCGACCACGACCGCGGCCACGATCACTCCATGGGCGATGATCTGCACGCCGCGCCGTCGCGGGATCACGGGCTCCCGCGGCGGCCGTGGCGGTCGCGTCATGAGGTCCGGCTCAGGCGGCTCGAGGCCGAGCGCCAGCGCCGGCAGACCGTCCGTCACGAGGTTGAGCCACAGGATCTGGATCGCGGCCAGGGGCGCGGGCCAACCGGCCACGGCGGCGACGAACATCACGAGCACCTCGCCGGCGTTGCACGAGAGCAGGTAGTGCATGAACTTCTGGATGTTGTCGTAGATGCCCCGCCCTTCCTCCACCGCGCTGACGATCGAGGCGAAGTTGTCGTCGGTGAGCACCATGTCGGCCGCCTCACGGGTGACGTCGGTGCCGGTGATCCCCATCGCGATCCCGATGTCGGCTGCCCTCACGGCGGGCGCGT
>SXWC01000144.1 GCA_005789975.1 Planctomycetaceae bacterium | reverse complement strand
CCGGCAAGGGCTTCGCCGTCGTGGCCAGCGAGGTGAAGGAACTCGCCCGCGACACCGCGAAGGCCACCGAAGACATCGGCGGCCGGATCGAGTCGATGCAGGGCGACACGCGGCGGGCCGTTGAAGAGATCGCGGAGATCGGCAAGGTGATCAAGGAGATCGACAGCCTCCAGAACAAGATCGCCGCGGCGGTCGAGGAGCAGTCGGTGACCACCGGCGAGATCAGCCGCAACATCACCGAGGCCACCATGGGTTCGGCCGAGATTGCGGAGAACATCGTCCAGGTGGCCCAGGCCGCGCAGAGCACGGCCGAGGGGGCCTCGAACACGCAGGTGTCGTCGCAGGAACTCTCCCGCATGGCTCAAGCCCTGCAGCAACTCGTCGACCAGTACAAGCAGCAATAGGCAAGCGGCAAGAGTCAAGCAGCCGGGGACGAGCGAAACGAGCCCCGGGCGAAGGCGGAGACGGGATGGTGACCGGCTGCCGCGCGGAGGGTCGCTTCAGGGAGGATCCCAGCGGTGCGAGCGCTCGTCGTCGACGATTCCAAGCCGATCCGGAGCATCGTCGCGCGGACGCTGCAGGAGCTGAACTTCTCCTGCACCGAGGCCAGCAACGGGGTCGAGGCCCTCGCGGCACTCGCCGCGGGAGGTCGGCCGGATCTGGTGACGGTCAACTGGCAGATGCCGGTGATGGATGGTCTGGAACTCGTGCGGCGGCTCCGGGCCGAGAAGGCCTATGAGGGCCTGCCGATCCTGATGATCTCGACCGAGCACGATCAGGAGCGGATCGCCGTGGCCCGGGCGGCAGGCATCGACGAATACCTCGCGAAGCCCTTCACAGCGGCGGCCCTCGTCCGCAAACTCGTCGATCTCAAGGTGATCGCCCGGGAACTGGCAACCGTGGGCGGCCGCGGCCCGATCGGCGTGCTGATCTGCGACGACTCGGCGACCATCCGCGGCATTCTCTCGGCCACGCTCGCCACCGATCCCGATCTGACGGTCGTGGGCACCGCCGTCAACGGCGCCGTCTGCCTCGAGACGATCGCCGCGACGCGGCCCGATCTCGTCCTCTTGGACGTCGAGATGCCGGTCATGGACGGGCTCACGGCGCTCCGGGAGATCCGCAGGCGGTTCGGAAAGCTCCCCGTGGTGATGTTTTCGAGTCTCACGGAGCGGGGGGCGAAGGCCACGGTCGACGCCCTTCTTGCCGGAGCCAACGACTACGTGGCGAAGCCTGCCGGCCTGAACCCCGACGACGTGGCCGCGAAGATCCGCACCGACGTCATCGGTCGGATCAAGTCGCTGGTACCGCGCGGGACGGCGTCGACACCGGGCCGCGGTGCTGCGGCCGGGCCGGCCGTTGGTGGTGCGCCGGTGTCGCGGCCGTCGGGGCGTGCCCGACACTCGAGGATCGAAGGTGTCGTGATCGCGGTCTCCACGGGCGGGCCGTCGGCACTCGCGGAGGTCCTGCCGGCCTTCGTGCCCGAAGCGAGGGTGCCGATCGTGGTGGTCCAGCACATGCCCGCATTCTTCACCAAGGCCCTTGCCGAACGGCTGCAAAAGGTGAGCGGGCTCCCCGTCCGTGAGGCGGTCGAGGGGGAGAGCCTGACGCCCGGGGTGGTGCTCGTGGCCCCCGGCGGCCGGCACGTCGAGCTGGTGGGCGACCCAGCCCAGGCTCACGTGCGGCTCACCGACGATCCGCCGGAGAATTCCTGCCGGCCGGCGGCCGACGTGCTCTTCCGTTCGGCGGTCAGGCTCTGGGGCGCCGGCACGCTCGGCGTGGTGCTCACGGGCATGGGCCGCGACGGCCTGGCCGGCTCACGGGCGATCGTCGCCGCCGGCGGGGGCGTGATCGCCCAGGACGAGTTTTCGAGCGTGGTCTGGGGCATGCCGGGGGAGGTCGTGCGGGCGGGCCTCGCCGACGCCGTCCTGCCGCTGTCGCAGGTGGGCGTCGAGATCGGCCTCCGGCTCAAGAGGCGTAGCGGCTGACGCTGCGACGAACCGCCCCCCATGAAGGTCGCTCCACCGCAGTTCGATTACCTGTGCAGCCTGCTGCGAAAGCGGACGGGCGTGTGCATCGATGAATCGAAGCAATACCTCGTCGTGGCCCGGCTGATGCCGATCGTCAAGCAGCGGAAAATCCCCAGCCTCGAGACGCTCATCGACCGCGTCCGGCAGGGACTGGATCCGTCGCTCGAGAAGGACGTGCTCTGCGCGATGATGACGCACGAGACCTCGTTCTTCCGCGACCAGGCCCCCTTCGAGGCCCTGCGGGGCATCATCGCCGACCTCGTCACGAAGCGGGCGGCCGAGCGACAGCTCACGCTCTGGTCGGCGGCCTGCTCCACCGGCCAGGAGCCGCTCAGCATGGCGATGATGTTCAACGAGCATTTTCGCGACCTCCTGCCCACCTGGCGGATCAGGATCATCGCGACCGACTTCTCCGAGCCGGTGCTCACCCGCGCCCGGGAGGGCGTCTACAGCGAGCTCGAAACCAATCGCGGTCTGGCAGGCCCGCTCCTCAAGAAGTATTTCCGGCCCCTGCAGGGAAAGTGGAGCGTCGTGCAGGAGTGTCGCCAGCTGATCGAGTTTCGGAACATGAATCTCAACGGCACCTGGCCGATGATGCCCCTCTGCGACGTCGTCTTTCTGCGGAACGTGATGCTCTATTTCGACGTCCCGACCCGCGCCTCCCTGGTGCAGCGCGTTCGCCGCACGCTCCGCAACGACGGCGCGCTGTTTCTGGGTGGCGCCGAGACGATGATCGGGATCGACGACGGCTGGAACAGGGTGGTCCACGGCGGCTGCAGCCACTACACGCCGAAGCCGCGTTGCTGACGTGCGCCGCCGGGGGCTGCCCGTGCCCCGTCGCCGGACGTTCGCTGCGCCCATCCTGGGCTCCACTCGCTCGATGCTGACGGCGCTTCGGCATCCTGCCTGCGCTGGTCAGCAACGCCGGCTCTCGGGGCATGGGCAGCCCCCGCCTCCCTGGTCAGGAGCCGACCCTGGCTTCCGGCCGCCACTCGACGCCGAGGATGGAGACGTCGTCGAGCGGGCCGTTGGGCACGCACCAGTTTTCGACGGCCTCGAGCAGGGTCGATACGCCCACGTCGATCGGGGCGGCCCGCGAGGCCGCGATGCACGCGGCCATGGCGTCGTCGCCGTAGGGATTGCGGTCCTTGTCCATCGCCTCCGGCACGCCGTCGGAGTAGAGAAAAAGACGGTCGCCCGGGACGAGCTGGAGCGAACTCTGGGAATACTCGACGTCGGGCACGAAGGCGATCGGAAAACTCTCGGTGGTGTGAAACTCGACGTCTCCGCCGGAGGCCGGCACCCGGACGAGGGCCGGATGGCCGCCGGAGCAGTAGTCGAATCGGCCGGTGGGGAGGTGGAGCACGCCGTAGAGGAGCGTGAAATAGAGGCCGGAAAACTCGTCGGCCTGGAAGATCTTGTTGAGCTGCGTGGCCACCTCGGCCGGCGACGCGATGGCCACGCGGCCGTCCGCCCCTTGCCGCACGAGCAGGGAGGAATCGGAAACCTTGGGCGTCAGGAACCGGCCAACGGTGACCGCCATCAGCGACGAGGGCACGCCGTGGCCGCTGACATCGACCACGAACAGCCCCACATGCTCGTCGTCGAGCGGGAAGACGTTGAGAAAGTCGCCGGCAAGGCTCTGGCAGGGGACGTATTTCCAGGCGATGCTCGTGCCGGGGATCTCGACGTCATCCGCTGGCAGGAGCGATCGCTGCACCTTGGCGGCGGCCTGAAGGTCGCGAACCATGTGGGCGTTGATTCGGGAGATTTCCGCGTTGAGCGTCGTCAGTTCCTCATTCGACTTCTGGAGACCGTCGCGGGCCACCGAGAGATCCTGATTGGCGACCACGAGTTCCTGGTTCTTCGAGACGGCGTTCTCGAAGGTCGAGACGAGCAGGTTGAGGACCTGCTGCCGGCCGGCCCGCACCCGAAACCTCTGGCCGGCCAGCGTGACCTCGAGCATCGCGTCCGCGTCGCCGGCGTCGTCGGCCACCGCGATGGGCGTGGCGAGCAGCGACTGCATGCGGGCCAGCAGGGCGTCGGGCTCGTAAGGCTTGGTGACGTAGTTGTCGGCCCCGGCGTCGAGGCCGCGGATGATGTCGATCGGATCGGAGAGCGTCGATAGAAGGATGAAGGGCACCGTCCGCAGGGCGGGGTCGGTCTTCACCGCCTTACAGAACTCGTAGCCCGTCATCTCCGGCATCTCGATGTCGGAGACGATGATGTCGGGCCGCCGTTCGCGGGCCATCGCCAGGGCGAGCGCGCCGTTCTCTCCCCAACGGACCGTGTGGCCGGCGTCGAGGAGCCGCCGTTGGAGCATCTTCGCCTGGATGCGGCTGTCCTCGGCGATCAAGACATCGACGCCGCCCGGGGGTACGGCTGCGGCGGGGGTTTCGTGTGCCACGTGCCGCGCCCGCGTCAGGTGAACGTGGCGAGGGCGGTCGGGGCATCCTTGTGGATGCTGAACAGCTTGTCGAGATTCGTGATCTTGAAGACCGTGAGAATCTCCGGACGAATCCCGCACATCTTGAGTCGTCCCTGCCCCTTCGTGATCTTGCGATGCAACTGTCCGAGCAGGCCGAGCATCGCACTCGACATGAACTCGACGTTGGCGAAATCGAGCAGCATGTCAGGCCCGGTGGCCTTGCCGATGAGCTGCGTCAGTTCCGTGCGAATCTCGTCGAGGACGGTGTCGTCGAGAATTTTCTTGTCCTTCAGGAGGACGAGATGGATGTCCCCCGTTTTTCCAGCCTGGATGCGACGAAACTGGTCCATAATTGCTCGCTCTGACAAGGATGGGAAGGAGGGGGGAGGGCGACGACCCCTCGGGGCCAAAGCGTAGCGTTTTAACCTGGCCCCCGCCAGCAGTCGGCCCGCGGAACGGCGTCGGTCTGCGACGGCGATGCGGTTTCACGGCCTTCCCGGCGGCGATTCTCCTCGGCCGGGTCCCCGTGGTTTTCCGGCGCCGGCTGGCCACGTCGAGAAGGCTTCCGACTGTCGTGTCTGCCGGCCCGAGGGTTGCCGGAGGTGCTCGCGACGTCTCGTGAGGGGCGTGGAGGCGCCGGCCCACGCGACGGGCAACTTCCGCCACCCTGCGAAAAACTGCGAAAGTCGAAGCTAGCTGTCCGTGGACAAAGTCATCCATGACCTTTGTCCACTAAATCGACCGGTGGAAACGCCGAGGGTTTCCACGGTCGATGATCCTCGCATCCTGCTCGGGCAGACTTGTTCCACAGTCTGCTAGGGCTGACGCACGAACAGCAGGGGCTTGGTGTCCTTGGGGGCCGAAGGCAGGCTGAACTCGAAGGTGTCGGAGCCCTTGGGCGTGACCTTCGCGATCATCGTGCCGGCCGACTCGCTGACCAGTGCGATTGCATCGGCCGTTGTTTCGATCGTGCCCGTGAGTTCGACGACAGGCTTGCCCTTGGGCTGCGCCTTCCAGCGAAACGTGGAGTCCGCGGTGATCGCCAGGTCGATCGTGTCGGTGTCACTCGTCGCCCTCCAGGAACCGACCAGGTCGATTTCGGGCAACGGCTGTTCCGCAGTGGCCTCGGCCGCCGTTTTCCCAGCAGCGGGTGGGGAAGTCGCCCCGGCAGCCGCGGCGCCCGCGGCGTCGGCAGGCGCGATGGCTTCGAGCATCCGCTTGGCCACCACGTCTCCGGGCTGTTGGGCCACGACGACCCGCAGGGCGGCGGCCGCCATGTCCGAGTGACCGCCCACGATGTAGTGGTAAGCGAGCACGAAGTGGGCGGCGGCGTCAGCGGGCTTGCTGCGGCAGAAATCCTCGAGTCGACGAAGATGCGTCGTATAGGCATCGACCGAGCCGTAGACGTTGCTGATCGTGGTCCAATCCATTCCGGGTGCCGTGGCCAGCACGGCATTCAGCGCGGCCGCCGCTTCCGGGTACCGGCCCAGGGCAAAAAGCGCCAGCGCCCGGACCTCGTGGATCACCGAATCCTTCGGCGAGAACTTGAGCGCCTGATCGAACCCCGCAAGTGCGGCGGCGTAGTCGCCCTCCTTGAACCTGGAGAGCGCGGCGTCCACGGCGGCGTCGCCAGGCGAAGGGGCCTCGGCGGCCGGCTCCGCCTGCTCGGCGGGGGCTGCCGCGGGATTCCCCGCCGCGGAATCGCTGGGGAGATAGTTGTTGACGATGATCGGCTGGGAATAGTCGTAGGGCGATGACGCGACGACCGTGGCCGGCATCGCCGCGTAATAGGGATTCACGTATCCGGCGGCGCCGTAGCCGAGCGTGTTGTAGCCGAGCCCCCAGCTGCCGATGGAGGAGAGCACTCCCCAGGTCGCGGCTCCTGCGGCGAACGGCGCCCACCACCCGCCGTTGTACCAGTTGCCATAGTGGGGATTGACCCAGCCATTGTTCCAGCCGCCATAGCCACCACCGTAGCCCCAGCCGCCATAGCCACCACCGTAGCCACCGCCGTAGCCCCAGTTGCCGCCGTAGCCGAGGCCGCCGACGTTGACGTTGTTGCCGACGTGGATGTTGTTGAAGTTGTTGAGGTTGTTGCCGCTGAAGTTGCCGCTGTTCCAGATGCTGCCGCCGGGCCGGTTGCCTCCGATGCCAGGGCGATGATGGTCGCCATTCCAGTGGCTGCCACCGTTCCAGTTGCCAAGGTCTCCCGGCAACGTCGTGGGGCGGTTGCCTCCGATGCCGGGCCGGCCCGGACGGTTGAAGTCGTTGGGCCGGGTGCCACCGCCACCGGGGCGGTTGCCACCGAGATCACCCGGCAGCGTGGTGGGACGGTTGCCCCCGATGCCGGGACGGCCCGGACGGTTGGAGTCGTCTGGCCGGTTGCCACCGCCACCGGGGCGGTTGCCACCGAGATCGCCCGGCAGCGTGGTGGGACGGTTGCCCCCGATGCCGGGACGGCCTGGACGGTTTGAGTCGTTGGGCCGGTTGCCACCGCCACCGGGGCGGTTGCCACCGAGATCGCCCGGCAGAGTCGTGGGGCGATTGACGCTTCCCAGGCCAGGACGATCGCCACCGCCGCCACCCGGCCGGTTTCCGCCGATCGTTCCGGGAAGCGTGGTCGGCCGATTCCCGCCACCGGCGCCGCCACCGGGCAGGCCCGGTGTGGGAAACGAGGGCTTCGTGGTGGGGCCGACGTTCGGACGATTCCCGCCACCGAGATTCCCGCCTCCGATTTGGCCTGGACGCTGCGGCAGGGAGGGGCGAGTGGCGAATCCGCCACCAGGGCGGCTGGCGGTGCCCCCACCCAAGCCCGGCAGGCCGGGCTGCGGAGCCGGCTTTGTCATCGGCAGTCCGGGGCGACCAACGTTCCCCTGAGGCCCTGCATTTCCCGGCAGGGCCGTGGCACCGCCGCCTGGCCGCATGCCGCCGAGCCCCGGGCGAGACATGCCGCCGGGAAGCGGTGCCGGTGCCTGCGGACGCACAGCGGCATTGGGCAACGAGGGCCGGGCAGGATTCGGTCGCTGCATCGAGCCGACACTGGGCCGTTGAAAGTTCGGCGTCTGAGGCCGATTCATGCCACCCATCCCAGCGCCCTGCCCGATGTTTCCCGGCCCCATGTTCGCAGGGCGGGTGGCCGGAAACTGACCGCCCCCCGGCATGCCGAGATTCGGCCGCGTTTGCGGCATCTGGGGCCGTGCCTGAGGCAGATTCGGCCGCGTTTGCGGCAACTGCGCCGGCCGGCCCTGGGGCATGGCCTGCGGGCGAGGTGTCGGCATCTGCGGCCGGGGCGCCGGACGATTCATGGCGTGCGGTCCGCCGCCACCGGCACGGCCCACCGACGGACGAGCCTGGGCAGTGCTCGCGATCAGCAGGCCCACGATCACCATCCACCCACAGCCATCACGCAGCCGCATGGGCAGTTTCCTCCTCGAGAGAAACCAGAACGAAAAGACGCAGGGGCAGGACATGGAACCGCTCTCTACGAAAAACACCGTGAGCCTGTTCGACTCAAGAAGCCGGTTTGCCGGGCGATGCCGTCGCATCCTGGACCGCGGGGGCCGCGGCGGGAGATGCGGGCGCGGGGGGCTTGCGGGCGATGACGAGCTTGAAGTCAGGCTCTTCGACGCCGGCGACGATCCTGTCAGCGCTCTCGACGACGAAGTGATCCTGATCAGACGGGCGGATGGAGATCGTGGCGGAGCCGGTCGTGCCATCCGGCAACGTGGCCTCCGACTTCACGAGCCAGCCGTCGTCCACCGCCATCCATTCGCCTTCGCTGAAGCCGCCATCCGAGTCAAAGGTCCACGACCGCAGCCTGCTTTCCACCGGATCCCAGCCGATCCGCTGCGTGCTTCGCGATGTCGGCCGACCGCCGACGGAGAGGTTGTACTCACCGACCAGAAAGTTGCCGTCATCGCTCCAGGCGTATTGAATCTGCGTCCGGCCCTCCGGGCTCTCGTCCACCCATTCGCCCACGAGAAAATCGAGCGAGGCGAGCATCTCGGCCGGCGTCGGCAGCGGATCGTCGGAAAACTCGCGGTAGGAGGCGATCGGCCAGCGGTCGCCCTCCTTCACCCGCACGGCGGCGTAGCGCATCTGGGCGGCGGAGGCACCCTGGTCCGCCGTGATCCGTCGCACCCCCTCCTCGATCAGCAGCTCATCGCCGATGCCACGGGCATCGGTCACCTCGAGTTCGAGCACGGCCTTGGGGAACCGCTCGAAGAACCGCTTGAACAGCGCCTCGATCTCGCCGCGGGTCTCGGTGACGTTGCCGTTTTCATCGACGACCTCGGCGTCTTCGAGGAACATGCCGCCGATCGCGGTCGAGTCTCCGGCGTTGAACGCCTTGACGGTCGCCGCCGCCTCGGCGGCGACCGCCGCCTCCAGGGGGCTTTTCTCCGGAGTGGAGGTCGCCGCGTCCGCGGACGCTGCCACCGCCACGGCGGGCGTTGCCGGCACGGGCGTCGTGACGACGTTCTGCGCGGATGCCACGCAGGCCACAGTCAGACACCACCCCCCGGCCAACCATCTGCCCGCGATCCGCCGCCGCTTCGAATCAGTTTTCATGCCCGGCATGCTCCGCCTCATCGGTTGTTGCTCCGTCTGGTCGCGTGACGATCGGCATCGTCGGCTTGCGGCCCGCAATTAAAAGAGCATGTCAGCCGCGGACACGCAAGCGGCAGAACAGACAAAACCGCGCCCCGCGAAGGCGGCGCTCAGCAGGCGGGCGTCGCTGCCGGCGGCCCGAGGATGCTGCGCCTGGCCACGCTCCACCAGCCGGGACGGTCGAGACCGCGGTAGGGCGAATCAGCCGGCAGGGTCGCCATCAGGTGCTCGTGGGCCCGCTGGAGGTTGTGGTAGGGCATCGAGGGGAAGAGATGATGCAGCGCGTGGTAGCGGATGGAGAACGGGAAGAAGAGGAGAGTGAGCGGGTCGTTGCTGGTGAAGTTGCAGGAGTCGGTGATGTGGGCGGCCATGTCAACCCGGCTGCCGTCGCCCTCGCAGTGGTGATCGGCGAGGAAGCGGAGCTGGTTGAGTGCGACCGTGGCCACCGCCAGCGCGTAGAGCAGCGGTATCCGCGTCCAGGGGTTGAGCCCCAGGATCACCAGCAGCGGGATCAGCAGGGCGCGGACGAAGCAGGGGATCTCGACGGCGAGGATCGCCCGGCGGTCGGCGGCCGTGGGCCGCCGCTCATATTCGCGGTTGAAGGTCAGGGCCGAGGCGTGCCGCAGGGTCCACTCCCGCACCTGCGGATGCACGAACGTCAGCGGCACGAGCAGGAATCGCAGGAACACGGCGATCGGCATCACGAGGATCTTGAGCACATAGCTGAGCACGCTGGTCGCGTTGCCCCCCTCAACCCAGTTGGCGACGTATTCGGGATCCTGCGGGGTGCCGTAATACCGCTGGCTATGGTGGTCGCGGTGATGCCGCGTGAAGAACGGGCTCGGCATCAGGATCATGATGCCTCCCAGGACGTTCCACGCCGCCTTGAAGCCGGGCATCTCGTGTTGGCCCAGATGACAGACCTCGTGCACGAGCGATCCCATCCGGTAGAGCCAGAAGGTCGCGATCGGGAAGGCGACGAGCTGCTGCCATGAGCCGAGCGGGGCGAGCAGGTAGACGGAGGCGGCCAGGTAGGACGCCGTCAGGCTGACGAGAAAATCGACCCAGTACCGCAGCGGGGACACGCGGAAGAAGTCGGTATCGGCGGCACGAACGGCCTGCCGAACCTCGTGAATCCAAGACGGAGACCCTGGCGGCGTGCCGTCGTCCGTTCCGCGGGCCATGTCGATCGCATCGTCGGCGCAGGCCTGAATCATCGCATCCGCCTCCTGCGGGAAACACCCGGGAAAGTCCCTTACTGCACCAGAATCGTGTTGGAGCCGCAAGCCGGGCCGCCGAAAAAGCGAAGGGGCCGGGCGTTTTCACGCCCGGCCCCTTCTGTGGGCACGCTTCATCGGGCCGAAGCCCGATGGCAGTCAGTGCTTACTTGCAGCGACGGCAGCCGCAGCCGCGGCGACGGCCACCGCACTCACCGCAGGCAGCCGAGGCACCGCCGCAGTCGCCAGCGGAAGCCGAGGCACCGCCGCAGTCGCCGGCGGAAGCCGAGGCACCGCCGCAGTCACCGGCGGAGGCCGAGGCCTCGCCGCAACCACCGCAGGCGTTCTCGACGGGCACCTCGACGGCGACCGTCACGCACTTCTGCACCGGCACTTCCTTCGTGACCGTGTGCGGGACGCGAACCGTGTAGCTCTGCGTCTTCGTCTCGGGCACGCAGTCATACGCCGTCACGGTGTACGACTCTTCCTTCTGCGACGGGACCATGACCGTGTAGGAAACTTCCTTGGTCATCGTCTCCGGCACGCACTTCGTCACCGTGTACTCCCGAGTCTTCGACTCGGTGCGGTACTTGGTGACGTTGACCGTGCGGGACTTCTGCTCCGGCACCATCTTCGTGACGGTGTAGGTGCGGGTCCGCTCCTCCGGCACGCAGGTCGTGACGGTGTAGGTGCGGGTCCGCTCCTCCGGACGGTACTTGGTGACGCTGACCGAGCGGGTCTTCGTCTCCGGAACGCACTTGGTGACCGTGTAGGTCCGGGTCCGCTCTTCCGAGCGGTACTTGGTGACGTTGACCGAGCGGGTCTTCGTCTCCGGCACCATCTTGGTCACGGTGTAGTTCCGAGTCCGCTCTTCCGAGCGGTACTTGGTGACGTTCACCGAACGGGTCTTCTGCTCCGGCACCATCTTGGTGACCGTGTAGGTCCGAGTCCGCTCTTCGGGGCGGCACTTCGACACCGTGTAGGTGCGGGTGCGCTCCTCGGAACGGCACTTGGTCACGTTCACCATCCGGCTCCGCTGCTCCTGACGGCACTTGGTGACCGTGTAGGAGTAGGGGACCTCTTCGGTCGTGCACTGGTAGGTCGTGACCGGGACTTCCTTCGTCTCACACGTCGGAACCCAGACCCGCTTGCAGCACATCTTCGGGGGGCAGGGGCAGCCGCAGGCGTCGGTGCCGGCCGAGGCGACCTCGACCTGCTCCGTGGCCCAGTGACCACCGCGGACCTGCACCGTCTTCGACGACTGGACCGGGACGCGCTTCTGCACGGTCCGGCTGCCGGTCATCTCCTCGGTGTAGGGCACGTTCACCGTGTAGGTCTGCTCGACCTGCTCGGTGTAGGGAACGTTCACCGAGTAGGTCGAAACCTTCTCCTCGGTGTAGGGCACCATCACCGTGTAGGTGGCGGTCTTCTCTTCCGAAACGGGCACGTTCACCGTGTAGGTCTGCTCGACCGACTCGGTGTAGGGGACCTGGACCGTGTAGGTCGAGGTCTTCTCTTCCGAAACCGGCACCATCACCGTGTAGGTCTGCTCGACCGACTCGGTGTAGGGAACCTGAACCGTGTAGGTCGAGGTCTTCTCTTCCTGG
>SXWC01000143.1 GCA_005789975.1 Planctomycetaceae bacterium | reverse complement strand
CGCTCCGCCATCCATGGCTCCGCCGGGCACCGATCCGCCGCAGGCGGTTGGTCGGCCTACGCCGGCTCCCGGGGCACGGGTAGCCCCTCACGGTCTCCTTGTTCGCCGAGAAGAACGACGCCGCATGCGTGGTTCCCTGCGGACCCTGATCGTGTCGGCTTGGCCATCTTGATCGCCAGGGAGGGGTCTACCAGCTGCTCAAGCGGCATGGATTCGTGTGCCTCGAGCCCCGGCCGAGGCGAGGCTCGGCCAGTAGGATGGCACCTCCGCACCGGTCTTCCGGCCGATGAGCGACTCGTGGACCTCGGGAGGAGCGGCCCGGGCGTCCGGAGCGGGTTTCTCGAAACGCCCCGCACCCGCTGCGGTGGCGTTTTTCTCGCTTCTCGAGCAGACCGCGTCCCAGTTCGCAGTTTCCCGACACGCGTGGGTCGCGTCCGGCACCGCTCAGAGGCTGTGAATATCGATCGCGGGCAGTTCGTCTATCCGTGGCTTGAAAGACATCGCGATCGTCATGGGTCTGCAAGAGCTCTCCCCAGTCGGTGGGCGCGGCGGACCGGGAGCGGTCTGCGCCGAGGCGAGACATTGCCGTCGCAGGAGGTGAGCGGCGCGACGGGGAGCAGCCTCCGGACGCCCAGGCCGCCCCCCGAGGCTCACGAGTCGCTCGTTAGCCGGAGGACCGTTGCCGAAGTGCCGTTGACCGGGCTATCCGTCGAAGCAGCGAGTAACAGCCGAAACCGAGGCCAAGCATCGCCGGCGTGAGCGTCGAAGGCTCGGGAACCACGTAGGTTACGAGCACGTCGGGCCCGCTCCGGTCGATCTCGAAGGACGCGAGTGGCCGCACCGAGGGCAGCGACCGCCCGAAGGCATCGTTGCCGACCGTGCCCAGCGTGAAGAGTCCGGTGCTCGACGCCGCGGCCGAGGCGTCGATGATGGTCCAGGAATGGCCGGCGTTCCAGAACGCACTGCTCCAGTCCACGGCCGAGCCCGCCCCATCGAAGACGAGGTCCAGCGACGCGCTGGACGAGATCGACAGGCTGCCCCCGGTCACGCTCAGGAAGTCGTAGTTCGTGCCGGCCCCCGTGCCGGAGTTGGCGATCAGCTCCCAGGTGAGGATCGATCCGGCATCGTAGGAGAGCCCTGCCGCGAACGTCTGCATTCCCGGGGAAGCCCCCGGAGAGTGGGTCGCTCCGGAGGCCAGCGACACGCCGCCGTTGAACACCGTCTGGTTGCCCCTGAGCACTCCCGCGGCCGCGACGTTGACCGCACCCCCGATCGTGCCGGTCATTGAGACGACGCCCGTCACCGCCTGGCTGCCGCCGTAGGCGGCGGCATTGACGATCGAGCCGCCGCCGTTGGTGATCGCGTTGGTCACGGCGTAGCCGGCGAGATCGAGCGTGCCCGCGGGGCCCACCGTGATCCCACCGCTGCCGAACGCCCCGGCGGCTCCGGCCATGAGCGTGCCCGTCGTGACCATCGTGCCCCCCCCGTAGCTCTTGTTGCCCGCCAAGGTGAGCGTGCCGAGGCCCGTCTTCGTGAGCGCCCCGGTTCCGGAAACGGCGGACGCATACGAGATCGTGAAGCCGTTGGTGTCGAAGGTGCCGCCGCTGCCGGTGAGCGTCGTGCTCCGCAGGTCATTAAAGGCCGCGCCGAACCGGATGCCGCCGCCGGCGAGCCCGAGCGTGCTCGAGCCCAGCCGCGAGTTGGCGTCGATCTGCAGGAGGCCACCGGTCACGGTCGTGGTGCCGGCGTAGGTGTTGGTGCCGCTGAGCGTGGCCGTGCCGGGGCCCGCCTTCGTCACGGCGAGCGTGCCGATGAGCGATGCCGCGAGAGTGGTGTCGTTGGTATGGTTGAAGTTCACGGTCGACCCGGCGCGGGAGCCGCTGATGACGGCCGCCGCGAGCGTGCCCGCCACGCCACCGGTTCCGAGGTTGAGGGTGCCCGTCGCCCCCGCAAATCGCGCGAGCGTCATCGTGCCGGCGCCGCCGCCGACCGTCACGCCGCCGCTGCCCGTGACGTTCAACGTGCCGTTGCCAATGAACCCCACGAAGAGCGCCGACGTGGACCATGTGCCGCCGCTCACCGTCGCGCTGCCGTTCACGCCGCCGTTCGTGCCGATATAGCCCGTTGTGTTGGTCACGCTGCCGCCGCTGACGACGAGCGTGCCGTTGCCGCCGGATCCCACATCGAGATTGCCGCTGTTGGCCCATGTGCCGCCGGTGACGAGCACGCTGCCCGTCGAACCGGCGGAGAAGCCTACCCAGCAGCGGTTGTTGGCCACGCGGCCGCCACTGATGGTCATCGCTCCGGTTCCGGAATACCCGACGGTGAGGTCGTTCGTGCTCGTCCATGTGCCGCTCGTGATCGTCGCCGAGCCACTCGAGCCGGCGGCATAGCCGAGATAGGCCCACTGATCGGTCACGCTGCCGCCGTCGACGATCAGCGCGCCCGTGCCCGAGTTGCCGACGTAGAGATAGACGCTGTTGGCCCAGGTGCCGCTCGTGACCGTGGCCGTGCCGCTCGAGCCCGCACCCCAGCCGATGCCGCCGTTGGCGGCGGTCACATTGCCACCGCTCACGACCAACGCGCCCCTCCCCGCGTTGCCGATCGTGAGCGAACCGCTCGTGGCAAGGCTTCCGCCGCTGATCGTGGCGGCGCCGCTCGAGCCCGCGGCGTTGCCGAGCGCCCCGCTGCTGGCCGTGACGCTGCCGCCGCTGACAAGCATCGTGCCCGACCCAAACGCTCCGACGGTGAGGCTCCCGCTGTTGGCCCACGTGCCGCTCGAGATCGTCGCGGCGCCGATCGCACCGGTGCCGCTGCCGATTGTGGCGGTCGAGCTCGTGACCATGCCGCCGGCGATCACGAGTGCTGCCGAGTCGCCCGAGCCGGAGGCGACGGTCGTCGCCGCGGCCGCATGATTGATCGCGCCGCCCGCGGCGACCCGCAGGGTGCCCGACGTCACGATCGTGCCGCCCGTGTAGCTGCTCGATGCGGAGAGCGTCAGGCCGCCCAGGCCCGCCTTCGTAAGGCTGCCGCTGCCGGTGATCGCCGACCCGTAGGCCACGCTGAAGCCGTTGGTGTCGAGCGTGCCGCCGCTGGTGCCGAGCGCGATGCCGCGGAGATCGCTGAAGGCCGCGCCGAAGCGGAAGCTGCCGCCGCTCAGCGAGAGCGCGCTCGTGCCCAGCCGCGCGTTCGAATCGGCCTGCAGGGTACCCGCGGTCACGGCGGTGGTGCCCGCGTAGGAGTTGTTCCCGCCCAGGATCGTCGTGCCAGTCCCTGTTTGGTTGACGGCGAGCGTGCCGGTCAGCGGCGTGGTGAACGTGACGTTGGCGCCGTTGAAGTTCACCGTCGCCGTGCCGGCCCCACCGGAGATCGTGTTTGTCGCGAGTGTGCCGACCGATCCGCCGGAACCGAGATTCAGCGTGCCGACCGATCCGGCCGCCGAGGCGAGCGCGAGCGTGCCGACGCCGCCGTTGATGCGAACGACGCCGCTGCCGGAGACGGTGAGCGCGGCACTGCCCGTTCCCCCGACGATCATGTCGCCGCTCGTCGCCCAGGTGCCGCCGCTGATCGTGGCGGTGCCATTGGAGCCGGCGGCAGCACCCAGCACACCGCTGCCGCTGGTCACGCTGCCGCCGCTCATGGAGAGCGAGCCCGTGCCGGAGCCGCCGATGGTGAGGTCGCCGGTCGTGGCCCAGGTGCCGCCCGTGACCGTCGCGATGCCCCGGGAGTCGCTGTTCCTCCCGACGAAGGCCGTGCCGCTGGTCACGCGACCGCCGCTGAGGGTGAGCGTGCCCGTGCCGGAGTTGCCCACGCTGAGCATGCCGCTCGACGCCCAGGTGCCGCTGCTCACCGTCGCGGTGCCGGTGGAGAGCGACTTTGAAGCGAGCAGCGCGTCGGTGTTGGACACGAAGCCGCCGTTGACGAGCAGCGATGCCCCACGGGTGAGGGCTCCAGCTCCAGTGCCGCCGATCGTCAGGGTGCCGCTGTTGGTCCAGGTGCCGCTGCTGACGGTCGCGCTGCCCATGGCGCCGCCGTTGAAGGCGATCAGGCCGTTGGCATTGGTCACCAAGCCGCCGTTGATCGAGAGCGTGCCGACGCCCGACCAGCCCACGTAGAGATCGCCCGAACTGGCCCAGGTGCCGCCGGTGACGGTCGCACTGCCGGTGGCATTGGCCCCGCTGATGACCCACCAGTTGCCGATGTAGGCGGTGGCGTTGCTGACCCGGCCACCGGAGATCTGCATCGTCGCGGTTCCGGAGCGGCCGAGTTCGAGGTCACCGGCGGTGGCCCAGCTGCCGCTGCTGACGGTCACGCTGCCGCTCGACCCCTGGCTCATGCCCACGATGCTCGACGCGGCCGTCAGCTGGCCGCCCGAGAGGCTCATCGTGCCGGTGGACGTGTTGGCGATGATGGCGCTGGTGGCCGTGCCGACGACCCCGCTTCCCAGCAGCACCGTGCGGCCGCCATCGATGATCGCGGTGCCGCTGGCGAAGGGCGTGAGCCCGCCCGACCAGTTGCCGCCGACATTCCATGCGCCCGAGGGGACGTTCCAGACGACGTTGCCCGGGGCAGGTTCGGCAATGGCGGTGACCTGCATGCCCAGCGCGGGCGGGGTGACGTTCTGCCATTGTGGCGTGGTGTAGGATCTGAACCGGGCGGCGGTCGTGGGGTTTGGAAACACGTTGGAACTGGATCCGGTCCCGCCGTAGCCCCAGTACATCTCGCTGCCGACCACGTCGGTCTCGTTCTCCACCACGATCCAGTAGGAGGTGGTGGGCGTCAGGCCAAGGCTGAGGCCGCTGAAAGCGACGGCGGCCGTCGTGCCGGAGGGAGCGTAGATCGTCTGGATGTCCCGGGTGCCGAGCGTGGCGATGCTCGTCCCGACCTTGTTGGAGTCGTCGGAGTAGAGACTGACCGTGAAGGTGCCGGGGTTGGAGAGTCCGGTCCAGACGTTCACCTTCACGTCGGTGACGACGTTGCCGCCGGTCTGGGTGACGAACCGCTGGGCCAACTTCTCGGCGCTGTCCCCGAAGGCGTACGCGTTGTAGAAACCGGACCCGATCAGGCTGTTCTGCAGGTAGTTGTAGAGGTAGACCTGGCCGTACGCGGTCGATTCCACGAGGGCTGCGAGCGCCAGCGCGACGAATACACGAGCAGCGGCCCCGCGCTCGGCGGGCCGCCTCGGGTGGCAGCAGGTCATGAGCAGACTTTCCGTGGGGGTGCACGGCTGCCGAACCGATCAACGGAAACGAACCACGGTCCTGGCCCCTGCCTCGGCGCGGAGAATCCCCTGCCCGGAGATCACAAAAAACGGCACGAACGCCCGCCGGCCTGCATCAGGCCGGCGCCATCCGGGAAGCCGCGCTGCCAAGAGAAGGCCATCGAGCCGTGGGGGCGCCGATGACAGGTGCGTGCAGCAGCGGATCCTGAGAGCATGAAGATTAAAAACGACGACCGCTGTCAATTGTCACCACCGGCAGTTCATGGGTCAATGCCACAGAACCCCGGCAAATTGACGTCCTCCCCAAATCCTGGCCCAGGTCTTGTGAGAGAATCCTCATGCCCGGAGCCGCGAGCGATTCGATCGGCGGCGGGCAATCGCGGCGAGGGCGGCTCCGGCGAGGCCGGTGAGGGCGATCGCGCAGGTGGACGGTTCCGGGACGGCGGTGATGATCACGGAGAAGATTTCCGGGGACGCCGTGCTGTCGAGTCGTGAGCTGGTATTGGGCACACTGGAGACGATCCCGCCGAAGATGTAGCCGATCGTGCCACTCCCCAAGGCCAGCAGTTCGTCGAGCTTGAACACGCCGTTTTGAAACATCGCGTTCGCCGGCAGGTCAGGGCTGGCGAAGAACTTCGCCTCCGCCCCATACAGCGAGAAGGTGCGGGTGCCGGATACGATCGGCGTGAAGGGGTAGTCGCCCACGTACTGCTGACTGTAGCTGCCGGCGAGATCGCGAGTCACGGCGGTGATCTGGTTGGTGAAGGGATACTCCGCTTGATAGGTCAGCGCGCCGGACTGCGGGTCGTAGGTGTTGGCCGTGATGCCGCCGAACATGAACGTCGTGAAGTCGCCCGTGCTGCCGGAATACACGCTCAGATTCGCTGATGCGTAGTGGTTCATGGGCTGCACGAAACTGCTGGCCGTCGACGTGGTGCCCACCATGGTGGGCGTTCCGGTCGCGGAGATCTCCACCGGCAGCGTCCACACACCGTTGCCGGGGGAAGACACCGTGCCCGTTCCCGTGGCGATCACGGGGCCGGTGAACACGCCCGCGTAGGCGGTCATGCCTTCCTGCACGGCGGCGGGGTCGTTCGGGTCGCGGCGGATGCTGGGCACGACGTTGAGGTCGCGGCGCCGAAACAGCGTGTCGTCGCCAGGCTCCGGGGACGCGCTCGTCGGGGTGTACGAGAGCGTGGGAGTGCCCCCTTCACTGCCGGGCGTGTAGTCCACCGTGAAACTGCGGACCTGGGACGTGTAGATGCCGTTGGAGGAGCCGGTGTAAGGCCCTTGGAAGTTCTGGCCGAAGACCAGGTGCACCTGGTCGTTCGCCGTTCTCAAGGCATCCCCACCCGTGACGGTGAAGAAATCGTTCGAACCGGAAATCTGGGTGACGGCGCTCGCTGGCAGACTCGTGGGCACGGCCGCCGTGCCGCTTTTGACCCAGCCGACCAGCTCCGGCAGGTGGATTGCGGTGAGCGAGTTGTGGGTCACGAACGAGCCGCTGGAAACGATGGTCGTGGAACCGGTGATCGAGCTGTAAGACGCGGACGTCAGGATCGCACCGTAGCCGCCAACGACGAAGAAGCCGTCGCCGCGATGGAACGACTGGGTGTTGGTGGCGGAAAGCCTGCTGAGCTGATCGAGCGAGAGGCCGGTACCGTCGGCGAGCGATCGGCGCCACGTCTGCTGGGTGACCGGATTGACGACGTACACGTCGACGTTCTGCCGGTTGGGAGGAAAATTCGCCTCGCCGCTGTTCGTGAAATCGTGCATTCCGTTGGTGCGGCCCGCGACCATCACCCACTCGTTGTCATAGACGGCCGAGGCGAAGGATTGCAGTCCGGGGAGAGGGTTGGCCGGGTCGGACCACGTGTGGCTCTGCAGCGTGATCTGGTATCCACGGCCGCCTGCGGACCAGTTCGTGACCGTGGAAAAGCCAGCCGACCCGGTGCCCGTGACCGTCTGATCCTGGGCCTGGGCCAGGGTGACGAGGGGCAGCAGCAGACACACGAGCAACAACCCGCGGAGTCGGGGCACAGAGGTCATGCAGACAAACCTCGCGAAAGAGACTCTCGCGAAAGAGACGACAGACGCCGTCCGGAGAATAGGTCGTCCAATGGCACGGCGACAAGCTCGCCACCCAGAACTGCCGCTCCCGAAGTGGCCCCGGTTCAGGGGGGCAGGTCACACGCCCCTTCCTCGAGGCGGGCGACGTCGGCAAGATCCTGGGGTCTCCCGGTGGCCCGCTTGTTGGCCAGCAGATGATGCCGGGAAATCATGGAAAATGATCCGCCTTCCACGGGGCAGGGCACGCGGTCTCTCCACGCCTCATCGAACGTCACACCGTCGATGTCCGTGAGAATATCGATTCGATTCGGCGGCAGGCCGATCTGATACACGATGTCGCGTTCCGTGAACGATTCGGGAGTGAGGCGGCTCCGCGGTGCCCCAAAACGCCCGAGCGCGTTCCAGACCTTCGTGGCGTTGTCACGCGAGGGCCGGACCCAAAGATCGATGTCGCCCGTGGCTCGCGGCAGGCCGTGACCGGCGACCGCGTATGCTCCGACGATGAGGAACTCAACGCCCTCGGCGGACAACGCGGTCAACATCTCGACGAAGTCGCGATTCATGGACGGGTTTCCCGGCGAACTCCCAGGCCGCGAGCGTGAGCGGCCAGACCAGTGCAACACGCTCCCCGATCGTCATTCCGGAATAGGGATTTGGCTCGCGTTCGCCGCGACGACCAATCCAGACGGGCATCTCGGGGTTTGTTTTCATGTCCGACATCGTCCTCTATTGTAGCCCGATGATGAGTCATCACGCTCTGGCCGGGTTGGATTTCCTGTACCAGGGGATATGAGGGTTTAGGAACAGGGCGCCTCGGTGCAGACCGCGTCCCAGTTCGCCGTTTCCGGGGCCTGGGTGCCTCGCGGCCGGCACGGCTCAGAGTCTGTGGATGTCGATCGGCGACGGCCTCGGAACCGGAATCGTTCGCGGTCTGGGAACCAGCGTCTATCACCGGGGCAGGGCGGTGCTTTATCCGTTCCACAGCCTGCTCGTGCCATTTGAGGCACGCTCTCACTCCGAACACGAGCCCGGCAGGAGATATGACTCCGCCAGTCGAATGAATGCCGCGGCCGATGCTTCGGCGTCGAAGCGGTCGCCGAGTTCGTCGCGCATGATCTCGGCAACGCCGCCGGCAGCATTCGCCGCGCTCCGGGCGTCGAGCAGCAGCCAACGCGACCGCCGCGCGAGCACGTCTTCCACGGTCCGCGCGGCCTCATGCCTCACGGCGAACCGGACCATGGCCTCGGAAAAACCGGGCAGGAGCATCCGCTCGGCGCCAGGAAGTGCCGCGACCACCGGAGCTTCCGTGCCGTAGAGGTGCGGGCCGGGCGGTGCCGAAAGCGGCGTCAGCGATGAGCTGGTCGGCGGCGCGCCGACCAGCCGCAGCCGCCGTGTGATGCCGGCGGGCCGCTCCGGCAGCAGACCGCGGGCGAAGGCGGCTGCCAGCACGCTCTCCGCCATTGCCCGGTAGGTGGTCCACTTGCCGCCCGTCACGCTGACGAGCCCGTGTGGCGACACCTCCACGACGTGCTCCCGCGAAAGCCGCTTCGTGTCGTGGCCGCCCGCACCCCGCTTCACGAGCGGCCGCAGGCCGACCCAGGCCGAACGGACGCTCGCCCGTGAGAGCGGCGCCGCCAGTCGCCGGCCGGCCTCGGCGAGAATGAACTCGACCTCGGTGTCGAAGGGCCGCGGCTCGAGCGGCAGGTCGGTCCGCGGCGTGTCGGTCGTGCCGAGAATCACCGTCCCAAGCCAAGGCACCGCGAACAACACGCGGCCGTCCGCCGTCTTGGGCACGAGCATCGCGCTGGACGATGGAAAGCAATCGCGATCGACGACGAGATGCACGCCCTGGCTTGGCGTCACCAGGTCACTGGCCGCCGGTGCGTCGAGCCGACGGAGACGGTCGACCCACACGCCCGTGGCGTTGATCACGCAGCGGCCCGGCACGTCATGCCGCCGGCCCGTCTCCACGTCCTCGACGGTGACGCCCGTGATCCGGTCGCCCTCGTAGAGAAAACCGGCGGCCCGGCAGTAGTTGAGGACCGTCGCAGACTCCCGGTGCGCCGTGCGGGCGAGCGCGACGGCAAACCGGGCATCGTCGAACTGGCCGTCCCAATAGCGGATGCCGCCCACGAGGCCGTCGGGTTCGAGCCCGGCGGCGGCGTCGAGTGCGGCGCGGCGGCCGAGCAGGCCGACGCTTCCGAGGCGGCTCGAACCGGAGAGCAGTTCGTAGATCGTCAGCCCGGCCGCGTAGAAGGGCAGATCCCAGAATCGGCCCCGCAGCCCGTAGGCCGGCACCACGAAGGAGAGCGGCTGGGCGAGATGCGGCGCGTTGTCGAGAAAGAGTCTCCGCTCCCGGAGCGCCTCGCGAACGAGGTTCACGTTGCCCTGCGCCAGGTACCGCACGCCTCCGTGAACGAGTTTTGTCGCCCGGCTCGACGTGCCCTTGGCGAAGTCCTCCGCCTCCACGAGCAGCGTCGAGAAGCCGCGGGCTGCGGCATCGACCGCCACCCCGAGGCCGGTGGCCCCGCCCCCGACGACGACCACGTCGAAGGCACCCCCCGACTGCACCCGGGCGAGCATGGCATCGCGGCTGAACGGGGGGGAAGCGACGGGCATGAGCATGCTTTCCATGGGCCGTGGGAGTCCGGGACGCAGCTGGAATCGGCTCTTTTCCGGGGCCGAAAGGCCCCACTCGACCCGCGACTCGGACCGCGATATCGTACAGGGCTCGGATTCCCCTTTTTTACGAAGCAATCATCGGACCAGAGCCATGGCCAAGGCCACCACCCCCGCCGCCGAATCCTCCGCCGCCAGCATGAAGGGCGCGGCCCACAACTACGCCGTCGTCGTCGATGGCGGTCGCCAATACCGCGTGATGGAGGGGCAGGAACTCGAGATCGACTTCCGTCATCTGCCCGCCGGCAGCGAACTGGTCTTCGACGACGTGCTCGCCGTCAGCAAGGCCGGTCAGCTCACGATCGGCAAGCCGAAGGTGAAGGGCGCCAAGGTGAAGGCTGAAGTCCTCGGGCTCGTGCAGGGGGAGAAGATCTACGTGCAGAAGTTCGCCCGCCGCAAGAACTACCGCCGTCGCACCGGCCACCGTTCGATCTCGACGAAGATCCGCATCGCGACGATCTCGGCCTAGTTCACAGTCCGAGGCTGCCAAGCGGACCGCCGCTCGCACAAAGTGCGTCGACGGCTGCGGTCACGGCACGATCCTCCTCGACAGGTGGCGCGTGGTGCGGCTTGAGCCGGGCGTCGATCACGAGTGGCCCGCGGCACCCCCAGTGTTTCCGGTGCGTGAAGGCATCCACGCCGTGCACGTCGGCGGCCGGGTTCGAGCGCGTGAACGTCAGCCAGAGGAAGTTGGCGAGCGCAGCCGCCGCAAAGCCTGCGTCGTCGAGGATCACGATGAGCGGCCATTCGCGGAGCGGATGTTCGGGGCCGATGGCGGCGGAAAAGCGCTCGACATCGGCAGCCCATGGGGCCGTCGCCGCCACCTCCCAGATCGACGCGTCGCTCTCCGCTTCGAGTCGCGGCCGCGGCTCAATCCGGGGCCCTTCGATCGCCACGACACCCGGCAGGCAGACTCGCGGATTGCGGAAGCCATCGGGGAGCGACAGCGTCGCGGGCAGGTCGCGCGGGAGTGAGCGGATCGCCGGGCCACGGGCCGCCACCACGAGTTTCGATCCCGAGTTGAAGCCGCTCCCCGAATAGTCGAGCGTGTCGATCGTGGTCTCGGTGTGGAAATGGCAGTCGCGGCGCCAGTCGGCCCGCGCGAGCAGGTGCGAGAGGAAGGGGGCCACGTCGTGGGCGTCGAGGCCCGGGGAGTCGCCCTCGGCCACGATGAACAGATACTTCGCGAGCGAGAGCTGCCCCTGGCCGAGGATCGCGGCGGCCTGCGTGAGCAGTTCGGCCGGCCTGTTCGACGGCTTCCAGGGGAGGTAACGCTCGCTGCCGACGGCGAGCAGCAGCGGATGCACGCCAGAGGCATCGACCGCGTGCACGCTCTTCACGCCGGGGAGCACCGTGGGGATGACCGGGCCGGTGAGTTCGTGGACGAGCCAGCCGAAAAGCGTGTCTTCCTGCGGCGGGCGGCCGACGACGGTGATCGGCCAGATCGCCCCCTCGCGATGCCAGACGTGGTCGACCCTCAGCACGGGGAACTCGTGCCGTCGGGCATAGTAGCCGAGATGATCGCCGAACGGGCCCTCGGGCTTCGTCTCGCCCGGCGCGATCGTGCCCTCGATCACGAAGTCGGCGTCGGCATAGATCGCCGGGCCGTTCTTCCGCGGAATCATCGGGATGCGATGGCCCGCGAGGACTCCGGCAAACGTGAGCTCGGAGAGCCCCTCGGGGAGCGGCATGACGGCCGACACGGCCAGCGCAGGCGAGCCGCCGACGAAGATGGCCACCTTCAGCGGTTCGCCGCGACCGAGTGCGACCGCATGGTGCACGCCGATGCCGCGGTGAAGCTGGTAATGGAGTCCCGTCTCGCGGTCGTGCTCGTAGGCGTTCCCCGCGAGCTGCACGCGATACATGCCCAGGTTCGACTGTTGTGTGCCGGGTCTGTCGGGGTGTTCGGTGTAGACCGCGGGGAGCGTGATGAACGGACCGCCATCGCCCGGCCACGACACCACCTGCGGCAGCCGCGAGAGCGGGATGCTGCCGGCGAGCACGGGACCGGTCCGCACCCGTTTGGGGAGCATGGTCAGCGCGTCCACCGGAGACCTCCAATACCGCCACGGCTTCTGCATCGCGGCGGCAGGGTCGATCTTGAGCTCGACGAGCCGCTTCACGCGATCGAGCGTGTCGGAGAAGATCCGCTCGATCCGCTGCTGCGTCCCGTAGAGATTCGTGAGGATGGGAAAAGAGGAGCCACGGGGGTTGGTGAACAGCACCGCCGGCCCCCCGGAACGAAACAGTCGCCGCTGGATTTCCGCGATCTCGAGATGCGGGTCGACCGGGTGGTCGATCGCGACGAGCTGCTGTCGCGCGGCGGGTCGGCCCGCCGACTCGCGCCGCAGGGCATCGACGCAGGCGCGGAGTGAACGAAATCCCATGGGAGCGACGGGCCCTCGAAGGCGATGAAACCGCCTCCATCCTAGCCTCGCCGCCGTGTAGGATGAGGGAGTCTCGCCCGTCGTTCCCTGCCCTTTCTCCACAACGGACCTTGAAGCCCCATGGTCAGCCTTGTCTCCGTCTACGAAGGCGGCCTCCGCTGCCGCGCCACGCATGGCCCCTCCGGCACCACCCTCGTCACCGACGCCCCGGTCGACAACCACGGCAAGGGGGAGAGCTTCTCGCCCACCGACCTCATGGCCACGGCCCTCGGCGCCTGCATGATGACGATCATGGGCATCGTCGCCGAGCGGCACGGAATCGACCTGACCGGCATGAAGGCCGAGACGATCAAGGAGATGACGAAGGAGCCGCCGCGGCGGATCGCCTCGCTCCGCACCCGGCTCACGATCCCGCTGCCGCCCGACCACCCGGATCGGCAGCGGCTCGAGCAGGCCGGCCGCGCCTGCCCGGTGCACCAGAGCCTCCATCCCGACATCGACGCCGCGATCGAGTTTGTCTGGGCCGGTTGAGCGGCATCCATCCGGAGGCACGCATGCCCGACCTCTTCGCAGCATCCCGGGCCGCCAACCTCGCCCGTGCCGCGCCCCTCGCGGCCCGCATGCGGCCCCGGCGGCTCGCCGACTACGTCGGCCAGCGGAAGATCGTGGGGCAGGGCGCGCTTCTGCGGCGGCTCATCGAGTCCGACCGGCTGGGCTCCGTAATTCTCCACGGCCCGCCCGGCGTCGGGAAGACCACGCTTGCCGAGATCATCGCCCACGAAACGAGGCGGCGATTCGTCGAGCTCTCCGCCACGGCGGCGGGCGTGAAGGATGTTCGCGACGTGCTCGAGTCGGCGCGGCGGCGACTGGAGGACGACGGCCAGCGGACATGCCTCTTCATCGATGAGATCCACCGATTCAACAAGGCCCAGCAGGACGTGCTGCTGCCCGACGTGGAGAACGGCGTGATCGCGCTCATCGGCGCGACCACGCAGAATCCCTTCTTCGCGCTCACCTCCGCTCTCGTCAGCCGCAGCCGGATCTTCGAGCTCGAGAGCCTCTCCATCGACGACGTCGGTGAGGTCCTCGACCGGGCCGTCGCCGACCGCGACCACGGGCTGGGCGGCGAGCGGGTGACGCTGGCCCCCGACGCCCGCATGTTTCTCGCGGAGACGTCCGACGGAGATGCCCGGCGGGCCCTCGGGGCTCTCGAAGTGGGCGTGCTCTCGAGCCCGGAGCGGCCGCTCGACTTCACGCTCGCGCTCGCCCGCGAGAGCGTCCAGCGGAAGGCCATCGCCTACGACCAGGGCGACACCCACTACGACTGCGCCAGCGCCCTCATCAAGAGCATCAGGGGCAGCGACGCTGACGCGGGGCTTTACTGGCTCGCACGAATGCTCGAGGGGGGCGAGGACGTGCGGTTTCTGTCGCGCCGGCTCGTGATTCTCGCCAGCGAGGACGTCGGCAACGCCGACCCCCGGGCCCTGATGATCGCCGTCGCCGCCATGCAGGCGACCGAGTTCGTGGGATTGCCCGAGTGCCAGCTCACGCTCGCGCAGGCCGTGATCTACCTCGCGCTCGCCCCCAAGAGCAACGCCTGCACGACCGCGATCGGTGCGGCCCGGCGCGATGTCCGTGAACAGGCAGTGATCCCCGTGCCCCGCCACCTGCAGGACAAGCACTTCTCGGGCGCGAACAGGCTCGGCCGCGGCCAAGGCTACGAGTATTCCCACGATGCGGTCGACGGAATCGCCGCACAGGATTATCTCGGCGTCGAGAAGAACTACTACGAGCCGACCGACCGCGGAATGGAACGTGATCTCGCCGAACGCCTGGCGGAGATCAGGCGCCGACTCCGGCAGGAGCGGCCGGAACACTCCTGAGCTCGGTGGCGATCTCGGTGGTGAGCACCTCCTCGAGGCGGCCGAGCGCCCGGGCCACCGCAGCCCCGTCGAGCACGCGATGATCGGCGATCGTGGTCACGAGGCAGCGGCCTTCCGCATCGAGCGGGCCGTAGGAAAGGCTCGTGGTGCAGAGCGTGGGATGGAAGCGGTTGGTGGCACCGAAGCCGGCGAGCGTGGAGAGGCTGAAGGTGCCGACCCGCGTGGCCCGCTTGGGCGACATCGACCGCATGTTCCAGCTCAGGATCACCCGGCGCAGCAGCCGTGGCACCGATTCGAGCTGCCGCTGACGCTTGAACACACGCTCGGCCGGCTCGGTCGCGAAGCGGTCGATCGCGGCCTGAAGCATGGGGAGGGAGGCGGCGTCGGGGCTGGCGAGCCGGGCGAAGAACAAGCGGTCGGTTCCATCGTCGACGCGGTTCATGGCCAGCACGCCGACGCTCGCGGAACTCGTGACGATGCGCGGCAGGATCCGGCCGGCGCGCCAGCTGCGGAGCGCCGGCATCTCCCGGGCGACAAGGGCGTAGGCTTTGAGGAAGATCGCAGCCCAGCCGATCCGTCGCGCGGCCGCCGCCCGTGCCGCCGCGACGTCGGCCAGCCACATCTCCCGATCGACGGGAAAAAGCGGGATGGTCTTCGACAGTTCGGCGATGTCGTCGACACAGCCGTGACCCACGGCGGGGGCCGCCGTGGTGACGGTGATCGGATTCGGCGGAGAGTGACTCATGGAAACTTGCCTCGGCGACGGATTCAAGCACGTCGGCCTGCCGGGCGGAATGCCAGATTCACTGTCGCCGGCCGCGGGCCCGCAATCCTGGCGGCTGCGATCGGGGGGCCCGCCACCTGGGGGCCCGCAATCCCGGGGCCGGATAGACTCGCCGCATGAGAGCCGTGGTCCAGAGAGTGTCGCGAGCGACCGTGGCGATCGCCGAGGAGCCGGTGGCGGGCATCGGCGCGGGCCTGCTCGTGCTGGTGGGAGTGGAGACCGGAGATTCCACCGCAGACGCCGAATGGCTGGCCGGGAAGATCGCGCAGCTGCGGATCTTCGCCGACGAGGCCGGCAGGATGAATCACAGCGTCGTCGAAGCCGGCGGCGGCGTGCTCGTCGTCAGCCAGTTCACCCTCTTCGCGTCCACGGCCAAGGGGAATCGGCCGAGCTTCATCCGTGCCGCGCGGCCCGAGGAGGCGGTGCCGCTCTACGAGCGGTTTCTGGCCGAGCTCGAGCCACTGGTGGGCCACCGGCCGGAGCGGGGCGTGTTTGCGGCCGATATGCGGGTGTCGCTGGTCAACGACGGCCCGGTGACGATCGTGATCGACTCCCGGCGGCGGGAGTGACGGTCGTCGGCCCTGTCGGAAGCCGCCGCGGAATCCCTTGCGAGCGCCACCCCGGCCGGGGTGGCGGGGGGCCTGAAATCCGTCCGGTTTGTGGTACACTCCCCGCCGCACGGTGGTTGTAGCTCAGTTGGTTAGAGCATCGGTTTGTGGTACCGAGGGTCGCGGGTTCGAGTCCCGTCAGCCACCCCTGATTTCCACTTCATTCGCGGAGGCTTTGTCCATGATTCTTGGCAAGCTCTGGAAGGCCCTTGCGGCCCAGATGAACAAGGTCGCCAACTTTTTCTGGACGGCCGACCCGATCGCCCAACTGCAGTATGAATACGACAAGGCAGTCGATCAGATGAAGGAGGGCCGAGAGGGGCTCGAGCAGTACCGTGCCCTCGTCGAACGGGTGACGCGGCAGGTCAACGGTGATCGGCAGCATGTGGCGTCGCTGGAGGCGAAGGTCAAGGCTTATCTGCAGGCCGGCGAGCGGGAGACCGCCTCGAGGTTCGCGCTGGAGTTGCAGAAGGCGAAGAAGGAGCTTGCCGAGAACGAGGGGCAGCTCGGCCTGCACGAGACGGCGTACAACAACAACGTCACGAAGATCAAGCACGCCACGAAGAAGCTCTCGGATCTCAAGACCAAGATCCAGAAGTATGACGCCGATCTCAAGCTCTCGCGGGCGGAGGCCGAGCTCGCGAAACTCGCGCAGAGTTTCAACTTCGACGTCACGACCGACTTCGGGCAGATCGAGGATGTGATTCAAGACAAGATCGGTCTCAACCGCGCGAAGGTCCGCGTGGCGGCCGACCTCTCGGGGGAAGGCCTCGAGAACATCAAGCAGGAAGAGGCCGTGGAGAGGGCCATGGCCGACAACGCCCTCCGCGAGTTCGAGATCGAGATGGGCATGGTCACGCCGGAAACCGCCGGCGTGAAGGCCGACGACAAGGAGCTCGGATCCGAGCGAATCTCGCAAAAGTCCACCTGAGCGACCGGCGCGATGCGTTGAGCCACCTCAGGAGCCGATCGTGAGCACTTCCTCAGCAGCCAGAGACACGCCGCGACCGCCGGCAGCGGAGGTCGCCCCGGGCTCCGTTTCCGCGGGTATCGGCATGGGGCCGCCGCTGGCGGGGTCCGCGGCTCTGCCGGAATGGTGTCCGCCATGGGCGGAGCGGCTCGGGGACGCCTATCTCTCCGGGACGAGTTGCGTCTTTCTCATGCACGGGAATGTCCGTGACCTCGTGCCGATCGCCGCGCCGGCCGCGGCTGCCGACGGAAACGCCTGGGGTACGGTGCCCGACTTCCTCGCCCGGGAAATGTTCGGCCGCTGGGACATCGTGCTTGCCTATGACGTCGGCAAGGGGCTGCGGCCGTTGGCCGGTCCTGACCCGGCCCGCCTGAGGACGATGGCGCAATGGCTGACGGAGCGGCTGGGCAACGCGGCCACGTGGCCCCGCGATCCCGATCAGGCCCTCGCCGCGATCGACGCGCTCCTGGAGCGGAACCTGATCGACCCGCCCGAGCAACGAAAACGGATCGCCGTGGTTCTCGATTACGCGCAGTATCTCGTGCCCGCCGGTGAAGCGGGGGCCCGTTCGGGAGCGGCACGGCTGGTGCGGATCGTCGGCTGGGCGACCAATCCGCTGCTCCGTCGCGTCAATGTGGCGATCGTGCTGCTCACCGATTCGCTCGCGGAGATGCATCCGCGGGTGGTCGCCAATCCCGCCGTGACGGCCATCGAGGTGTCGATGCCGGAGGCCGATGAACGGGAGCGGTTCGCGCTGGCGACCGCTGCGGCGGCCGGGATGCCTTCGGAGCACCTTGATGGCGTTCGCCGGGTGGCCGCGCTTTCCGGCGGCCTCACGCTCGAAAGCCTGCGGGCCGTGGTCACGCTCTCGGCCCGTGAGCGGACGGCCCCCGACGGCCCCGAGTTCACGGCCCGGAAAAAAGACCTCATCGAACGCTCGTGCCATGGCCTGATCGAGTTTGTTCAGCCGCGGCTCACGCTCGATGCCGTCGCGGGCCATGCCGACGCCAAGGGTCGCCTCGAATCGGACGCGAGGGCGATCAGGAGCGGGCAGCTCGAGAGCGCCCCGATGGGGTATTTGATCTGCGGGCCGGTCGGCACCGGCAAGAGCTTCATCGCCGAATGCTATGCCGGCAGCGTGGGGATTCCCTGCGTGGTGCTCAAGAACTTCCGCAGCAAGTACGTGGGGGAGACCGAGGGCAATCTCGAGCATGCCCTCGGTGTGCTCCGCAGCCTCGGGCCGGTGGTGGTGATCATCGACGAGGCTGATGCGGCGCTCGGCAACCGTCAGAGCGACGGCGACTCGGGCACGAGCGCACGGGTGTTCTCGATGATCGCCCGGCAGATGGGCGACACCCGGTATCGCGGCAAGATCGTCTGGATGCTGCTCACCAGCCGTCCCGACCTGCTCCCGATCGACCTCAAGCGGCAGGGTCGCGCGGAGGTCCATATTCCGCTCTTCTATCCCCACGATCAGGCCGAGATGGACGCGATGTTCGCGGCGATGGCGAGGAAGTGCCGCCTGAAGCTCGCTCCGGGCCTGCCCGGCCCGATCGACATGTCGCTCGGCCTTTCGGGCGCCGACGTCGAGAGTCTCGTGCTCGCGGCCCGTCGCAAGGGCCTCGATCGGGCTGCCGACGGCGGTCCGCCCGCCAGCGACACGATATCGGCGGAGGATCTCGGGGCCGCACTCGACGACTTCATGCCGAGCGCCCAGGGCCTCGAGAAGGAGATGCAGGAGATCGCGGCCGTGCTCGAGTGCACCGAGAAGCGGTTCCTGCCCGAACATTGGAAGACGAGAGTCGGCCAACCTGGCGGTCGGTCTCACCTGCAGGAGAGGCTGGCGGCGATCCGCGAAGTGATTGGTTCCTGATCCACAGAACGCACCCCGGAGAGTTTCAACATGGCGGCCAAGACCCCCTGGTTTGACGATTCGAGCGAGACTCCGCTGATCGCGGAGTATGCGCGGAAACTCGACTCCTTCCTCGCTGCGATCGCCGACGAGGTGGTCGAGGCGAAGGAACTCGACGAGCAGGAGAAGCGGGTGGTGACGCTCATGCGGGAGGTCGAGCCGTTGCTCTCCCCGGAGGCCCATGAAAAGGTGACGCGGCTGCTCTGCGAAGTCACCGCCTACGATCTCATGCACGCCCTGCGCATGGCCGGTCACGCACGTCCGAAGACGCGCTTCCGCGGCTAGTCGGTCGCATCCCCCGGCGCGGCTTCCCTTCACACACCGAGGCAACTTCATGTCCAGCCAACCCAAGGCCCCCTTCTGGCTCGCCGTCTGGGCCGTCATCTTCGGACTCGTCGGCCTGGCCGCGTGGCGGGCGGGCATGCTCGAACAGTTCGGCTTCGGTCGTCCCGGAGCGGCCGGCCAGAGACCTGCCGCCGGCGGAGTGGATGCGGGCGGCGGCGCCGAGACGATGAGCGAGGCCCCGGACATCGCGGTGCCCACGACGGTCAAGGAATACACGTTCAAGCCGGCGGAGAAACTGCCCCCCGTGAAGGGCGTCAGCGGCTACAAGCCCCTCGAAGACGACACCGTCCGATTCGCCCTCAATGTCTGGGCGGGCTGGGCGCCGATCATTCGGGCCAACGGCGGCTTCAAGCCGGGGAAAGTCTGGCAGGCGCCGGGCGGCAGGCCCTTCAAGGTGGAACTCGTCCTCATCGACGATCCCGTGCAGATGAGGGATGCCTACGCCGCCGGCAACGTCCACATCGGCTGGGCCACCCTCGACATGCTCCCGCTCTTCGTCGACAGCTTCGCGAAGGATTCGCGAATCATGCCCCGCGTCTATCAGCAGGTCGACTTCTCCAATGGCGGCGACGGGATCGTGGTTCGCGAATCGATCAAGACGGTCGCGGATCTCGCGGGCAAAAAGCTCGTGATGGCGCAAAACTCCCCCAGCCAGTTCTTCGCCCTCAACATGCTCGTGGCCGGCGGGCTGCAACCGGCCGACGTGGAGATGATCTACGTCAACACCGCCTTCGAGGCCGCCGCGGCTTTCAACCGCGACAAGTCGATCGCCGGCTGCGTGTCGTGGGCGCCCGACATCTACAACCTCGCCGAGGCCAAGGGCAACCGGATGCTCATCACGACTCAGACGGCCAACCGCCTGATCGCCGACGTCTGGTTTGCGCGGGCCGACTTCGCGAAGGACCACCCGGACAAGATCGAGGCGATCGTGCGGGGCATCTTCGACGCGATGGCGGAACTGAAACAGGAGTCGGCCCGCACGGAGGTGGCGTCGCTGATGGCCGATGGCTACACGATTCCCGCCGCCGATGCCCTGTCGATGCTGGGCGACGCCCACAGCACCAACTGGGCCGAGAACTACCAGTTTTTCCTCAATCGCAACAACCCGGCCAACTTCGAGCGGATCTGGAAGCAGGCCTACATGCTCTACCGTCGCATCGGGGCGATCGCCAACAATCCTGTGCCCTTCGATCAGGTGATGGATTTCTCGGTGATCCAGAAGCTCGGCCGCGAAGCCAAGTATGCGGAGACGAAGGACGAGTATGCGATCAGCCTGCCTCCCAAGACGGTCCAGCAGATTCGCGCGGAGAACGAGGAGATTCTCACCAACACGATCGTGATCCACTTCTTTCCCAATAGCGCTGAGCTGCGGAAGAAGGTGATCCGGCGGATCGACGGCAAGGACGTCGAGGAGCCGTACGACGCCCGTGTGGACCTCGTGCTCGACGAGGCCGGGGCGCTGGCGAAGCAGTTCGGCAACGCGCGGATCGTCGTCGAGGGGCACGCCGACAGTTCCATGCGGGGTGCCGTGCCGGCAGGGATGGTGAAGGAACTCTCGCTCGAACGGGCCCGGTCGGTGAAGGATGCGTTGGTGGAGAAGTTCAAGTTCGACGACGGTCGTTTTGCGGTCGATGGCCTGGGCTGGGAGCGGCCGGCCGATGACGATCATCCCGACAACCACGCGCTCAACAGGCGGGTGGAAATCAAGGTCTACGCGGCGGAAAAGGAATGACCACGCCAACCGACCCGTTGGCATCGCCGAGCCCGCCACCCGCGGTCAACGTCCAGCCCCTGCGGGGTGAGGCGGAGGCGGCGACCGTCGTTTTCTGGGGCGTGACCTGCGTGGCCTGCGTGTTGGCGCTGTGGTTCGTGGCGACCGCCGGCGAGGCGGAGAGTCGGATCATCAGCCCGGCCACGCTGCCGAGCCCCGGCGAAACCCTCGCCGCCGTGCCGAGTGTTTTCGGTGAGCGGCGACTCGTCGCCAACACGCTGGTGACCCTCCGGCGGGTCTGTCTGGGATTCGGACTGTCGGCCGTGGTGGGCGTGCCGCTCGGCGTGCTCGCCGCCTGTTTCCCGGCGGTGCGGGCGTTCGTCGCACCGCTGACGATTTTTGGCCGCAACATCCCCGTCGCGGCCCTCATCCCGCTGACGTTCTTCTTCTTCGGAATCGGCGAGTTCCAGAAGATGATGTTCCTGTTCATCGCGAGCGTGGCCTTCGTCGTCAGCGACACGACGGCCGCCGTGCTCGAGGTGCCCCAGCGGTATGTCGACACCGCGCTGACGCTCGGCGGCTCGCGGCTCCAGATCATCCTCAAGGTGCTCGTCCCCCTGGCGGCGCCGGCGATCTTCAACTCGTTGCGACTCCTCTTCGGCATCGCTTTCGGCTACGTGATGCTCGCGGAGGTCGTCAAGCTCGGCGGTGACACGGGGGGGCTCGGCGACCTGATCAATGTGTCGCAGCGGCGCGGCGAGCGGGAGCCGATCCTGATCGTGTTGGTGGTCATCCCGCTGGTGGCCTACGCGATCGACCGGCTGCTCTGGTGGCTGCAGTGCGATCTCTTCCCGCACCGGTATGGTGGCCAGGGGCTGCTCCCCAGGTTTTTTCGCAGGGCGCTCCACGGGGCGGCGGCAATGCCGGAGGCAACTCCATGAATCAGCCGGATCCATCCGGATCGCCCCCGGCGTCTGACTCGGCGTCTGACTCGGCGTCTGACTCGGCGTCCACGTCCGCCCGGCCTGCCGCGGTCGAGTTTCGGGATGTGACGAAGATCTACGGGCGGGGGACCCCCCGGGAATACGTGGCGATTTCCCACGTGAGTTTCACGATCCCCGACGTGGCCGACCACGGAGAGATCTCTTCGTTTCTGGGGCCGAGCGGCTGCGGCAAGAGCACCGTGCTCAGGCTTGTGGCCGGCCTCGAGCCGCAGCATCCGCCCACGAGTGGCACGGTGACGGTGCTCGGCAGGCCGGTCATCGGACCCGGGGCCGACAGGGGCATGGTGTTTCAGGACTACACGAGCTTCGACAACCGCACCGTGCTCGACAACGTGGCCTTCGGGCTCGAGTGCCGGGGGGTGTCGCGGCGCGAACGCGAAGCGGAGGGGCTCGAGTGGATTGCCAAGGTGGGCCTCGACCCGCGGCGGGACGCCCGCAAATATCCGCACGAACTCTCGGGCGGGATGCGGCAGCGGGTGGCCATCGCCCGCACCCTGATCCTGCGGCCACGGGTGATCCTCATGGACGAACCTTTCGGCGCGCTCGATCCGGCCACCCGGCTCGACATGCAGGACATGCTCATCTCGCTCTGGCGGGAGGTGCAGGCCACGGTCCTCTTTGTGACGCATTCCGTCGAGGAGGCGGTCTATCTCGGCGACCGGGTCTTCGTGATGGGCACGACCCCGGGCCGGATCGTCGACGAGGTCCGGCTGCCGTCGCCGACGCGAAACGCCCGTGAGATCCAGTCCGAGCCCTGGTTCCACGAGCAGGTCAACGCGCTGCACGCCCGGATCGAGCAGGTGGAGGCAGCCGCGAAACGTTCCCCAAATGGTGCCAGCCGCCAAATCCAGGCAGGATAGGCCGATCCGAACCCCTTTTCCTCCGATGTGGTGGCAGGTGCTTTTTTCTCGTTCCCCTTTTCGGGCCCCGCCGCCGAATCCCCCGCCGGGACCCGACGAGATCGTGTCCGGAACCCGCTGTTACCCACAGATTCCGCCGAAGACCCCTTCCGAATGACGTACCTGAAGACCGCGTTCATGACGCGTTGGAACCTGCTGCTCTTCGGAGGCGGCGTGGCTGCGGCGTTTCTCTGCGGATTTCCCGGCATCGTGCTGCCGCTGGTGGCGGCCGGCGAGGTCTACTACCTGGCGAGCATGCTGGCCAGTGACCGCTTTCGCAGCGCCGTCGACGCACAGGAGGCGAAGGCCAGGAAAAACCTGGAGGCATCGGGCGCCCGCGAGGCCTATGAGCGGATCCGGAAGAACCTGCCCCCCGCGCTCCTCAAGCGGTTCGACCAGCTCCGGGACCATTGCCTCAAGCTCGTCGAACTCGGCGGCAGCATGCGGGGGCCGGACGGTGGCGGTCCGGACAAGAACGCGCTGGAGTCGCTCGACCGACTGCTCTGGGGATATCTGCGGATGATCTGGGGCGCATCGACGCTCTCCGACTTCCTCGACCACACCGACGCCGCCGCGATCCGCGCGCGGATCGCCGATCTCGAACAGCGGCTGGCAACGCTGTCTCCGGGCAACCCGGGCGCGGCGCAGATGCGGTCGGCGATCGAGGACCACCTGCAAACGAGCCGCGAGCGGCTGGAGAACATCGAGGAGGCCCGCCGGAAGCTCGATCTGGTTGCGGCCGAAGTCGAGCGACTGGAGGCCAAGATCGCGGCGCTCGCCGAAAGTTCGGTCGCCAAGCGGGACGTCAGCGACATCGCCCAGCGGGTCGACGAGGTGGCCGCCGGGATGCGCAAGACCGATGAAACGATGCGGCAGCTCCAGCTTCCCCCCGAACTCGAGGACCTCGACGAGCCCCCGCCCATGCTCCGCGAGGAGGCGTGAGAAGTCCGGGAACACGAACGGTCGGCGGTCCTGGGGAGCGGCGGTCGGCAGGCGGCGACCCGTCGCGTCTCCTCAATCCAGCCAGTCGGCCTCGGAGAGCCGCTCCGGCGTGTATGTGTCGGTGACGTAGCTGATGTCCTTCGAGATCAGCGACTCGACCTCCAGCTTGAAGCCGTTGGTGAGCATCGTCTCAATCTCCTTCTGCCACGCCTTCTTGCCGGCGAACCAGGGATAGGCGGCAATCTGCTTCGCCCGCTTGATGTCGGTCTCGTTGAGCTGGATCTGGACGCTCGGGGAGAGCTTGCAGCGGGCGTAGTCGCGGGAACGGATGCCGAGGAACTTGGCCTCGGGAATCGCCATCCGCTTCGACTCGTAGGCGAGGTTGATCGAACCCTGCTTGAGCACGGAGTAGATGTAGTAGCCCCAGGGATCGTTGTCGAGCAGGCAGTAGACGGGCAGCTTCAGTTCGTTGTGGAGCCGGTAGAGCATCCGCCGCACGCCCCGTGGCGGCTGGCCGCCGCCATGAGTCAGCAGGCAGCCGTGCTTCCGCCAGAACTTGTCCTCGTTGAACCGGCGCCAGACCGTGTCTTTCTCGACATGCAGGATGAACTTGGCGTCGCAGGTCTTGAACTTCACGACATCGGCCTCGACGATCGACGGGATCGAGTAGCCGCCGGAACCCATCCGCGAGCAGTCGATCTCGTCGCCGGAGTCGATCAACGTGATCGGGCCGACCATGCCGCCACGGTTGCTGGCGTAGACGTGGAGCTCCTCGCGGAGGCTCTCGAGCGTGACTTCGAGATCCTCGATGACCGGATCGCACTCCTCCTGCGTGGCGAACGTCTCCTCCCGGGTGCCATCGATCGTGTGCTTGAGAAGGTAGTAGAGACCGCGGATGCTCGTGGTCTTTTGCTGCTCGAGCAACTGTTTGCAGCCGGTGGCCACGAGCAGGGTCTGCATGTAGCTCTTGGCCTGCGAGAGATTGAAGAGCTGGCGGCGATTGGTCTGGCCGCCCATCTCGATGATTTTCTGGGTCTTGTTGAAGCGGACGTTTGAAAGGCTGCGGGTGGGGATGTCGAGGTAGGGGTCGCGGCGCTTCTCGGCGGCGGCCGCGACCTCGTCGGCCAGGCCGACGATCAGCTTGAGCGTCTTGAGATCGACCGCGGGCAGTTTGCCTACGGCCGCCTTTGCGGGGTGTTTCGACTTCGGGGCCATGTCAGGTAGAGTGGGGGGGCAGGAAACAGGGTTGCGAACGAGAGAAAATCGTACCTGCAATCACGGCCATCCGCACGCATGTCGAAATACACCCTCTCCTACGCCCTCCTCGGCCTGTTGATCACGCTGGGCGTGTATCTCGTCTGCCGTCCCTCGCGGCGATTCGATCCCGACTGAGGGATCGCGGGGCGGATTCCCGGCGCGGCCGCTCCCTGACGTGCGGCGTGGTCCCATCAGGCCACGAGCCCGTTGCTGACAACGGGCTTCTGCCGCCCCGGGGGGCGATCCACCGGACAAGAGTCCGCATCCAGCCGGCGTGACCGCGTCTCAGCAGCGCACGTCGTCGGCCTTGCCGACCGCGCGGCGGATGAAGTGCGGGGCGGGGAGACCGCCCGTGGAGACCGGCGCCTCCTGCGGCGGTTTCGCGGTCGGGGTGATCCGCGTGCTGCCGCTGAAAAACTCGGCGATCCGTGCGACCACCGTCTGCTGCTCGGCGGATTCGAGTTCCGGGAAGATCGGCAGGGCGAGCGTCTGCTCGGCGGCTCGCTCCGTCTCCGGGAGATCGCCCCGGGACCAGCCGAGGTGGGTGAAGCACTTCTGCAGGTGGAGCGGCACGGGGTAGTAGATTTCCGTGCCCACGCCATTTTTCGCGAGGTGTGCCCGGAGGGCGTCGCGGCTGTCGTCGAGCACGCGAATCACGAACTGGTTCCAGACGTGGCGACCGCGGGGCTCGTCTCCGGGCACGGCAACCCGGCCGGACAGGTCGTGGTCGGCGAAGATCTCCCGGTAGCGGGCGGCGTTGACCTGTCGGGCCGTGGTCCATGAATCGAGATGCGGGAGCTTCACGCGAAGCACCGCGGCCTGGATCGAATCGAGGCGGCTGTTGATGCCGATCACCTCGTGGTAATAGCGAGGCTCCATTCCATGCACGCGGAGCAGGCGCAACTGCTTGGCGACGTCGTCGCGGGTGGTGGTGAGGAAGCCGCCGTCGCCGGCACCCCCGAGATTTTTGGTGGGGTAGAAGCTGAAGCACCCGACGTCACCGAGGCTGCCCGAGCAGCGGCCATGCCAGGTCGAAAGAATCGACTGTGCGGCATCCTCCACGATCGGCAGGCCTGACTTCGCGGCGATCGGCGCGATCGCGTCCATGTCGGCCGTGCGTCCGAAGAGGTGGACGGGAACGATCGCCCGCGTCCGGCTGCTGATCCTCTTCTCGATGTCGCGGGGATCGACGAGATAGGTCACGGGGTCGATGTCCGCGAAAATCGGTGTGGCGCCCAGCCGGGTGACCGCGCTGGCGGTCGCGAAGAACGTGTAGCTCGGCACGATCACCTCGTCGCCGGGGCCGACGTCCAAGGCCATCAGCGCCAAAAGCAGCGCGTCGCTGCCCGAGGCGCACGAGATCACGTGGGGCACGTCGAGCATCCGCGCGAGTTCCGCCTCGAGTTCGGCGACGTCGGGGCCAAGCACGAACCTGCCCGAATCACAGACGCGGTTGATCGCCTCGCGGATCTGTTCGCGGAGGGCGGCGTACTGGCGGTCGAGGGCGAGCAACGGCACGGCCGGCAGCAGGTCGCCGGCGGTCTCGTGCGGCGTGGCGGATGCTGCTTCGGGGCTGCGGCGAATCATGGTGCGACGAACTCCGATGGGCCTGCTCAGGACGGGGACGGATCGCGATGGGTACGAACAGATCGCTCAGCCGACGCTTCGTGATCGTCACGATCGTGCGGACCGCTTCACTGGATTCCGGAGTTTCCAGAGCGTTATCCGGCACGGCGTCTCGCGCGCCGTATCCCGCGCGATATGCGGGGAATAGGTGAGTTTGCGACCGCGGGTCAAGGGCATGCCGCCGCCCGTCAATCGCGGCAAACACGGCAGGCTGGGCGAACGGCGGGGGAGGGTGCTGCCGTGGGCGTTTGACATCGATCGGGCAGGCAACCTAGATTCCAGCAGTTTTCCAAGTCCAGCCCTCGCCCCTCGTGCACGCGGGGACGAGGTGGACCGCGGAGGAGAGTTGCGCGGCCGGAGTGTTCGATCACCCTTGGCTCGCGAGTCGGATGGCATCCACGGTGATTACTGCTGTCATCGACCTGGGAAAGATTGCCCAGCGGCTGGGCCTCCCCGTCGCGGGGGTGCAGTCGACGGTCGAACTGCTCGATGGGGGCAACACCGTTCCCTTCATCACGCGGTATCGCCGTGATCAGACCGGCGGTCTCGACGAGGAGGGCGTGCGGCGGATCGCGGAATGCGTGACCCGCGCGCGGCAGCTCGCCGATCGGAAGCAGACGATCCTCCGGACCATCCAAGGGCAGGGCAAACTGACCCCGGCACTGGAGGCCGGGATCGCCGCCGCCGAGAGCCTCAAGCAACTCGAGGACCTCTACCTGCCGTTCAAGGCCCGGAAGCTCTCCCTGGCAGAGGTCGCCCGCCAGCGAAAGCTCGAGCCCCTGGCCCGGGAGATTCTCGCCGCCGACCCGGCCGCCGCCGATCTCGACACCCGCGCGGCCGACTTCGTCGATGCCGATGCCCAGGTGGCCGCCGTCGCCGACGTGCTGCTCGGTGTCGGCCATATCATCGCCCACGAGTTCAGCGAACGTGCCGATGTCCGGCAGCGGCTGCGTGACATCCTCTACCGCTCGGCTCACCTCAAGAGCCAGCGTGTCGAGACCGCCGGCAAGGCGCTCTCCAAGGAAGAGAAGCATTACCGCGACTACTTCGACTACGGCGAGCACATCCAGCGGGTGCCGCCCCACCGGCTGTTGGCGATCAACCGCGGCGAACGGGCGCGGCTGCTGAAGGTGCGAGTCGAGGGACCGGCCGAGGAGATGCAGATCGCCGCCGAGGAACTGCTCGTGCCGGCGGGCCACCCCCACGCCGAGTTTCTCCGGGCCTGTGCCCGTGATTCGCTCGCCCGGCTGATCCTCGCGAGCCTGGAGCGCGAGGTGCGGCGGGAGATGACCGAGGTCTGCGAGTCGCATGCCGTGCAGGTCTTCGCCCGCAACCTCCGCAACCTGCTGCTCCAGTCGCCGGTGCCCGGCCGCCGCGTGCTGGCCCTCGACCCGGGGTTCAAGAGCGGCTGCAAGGCCGTGGTGATCGACGAGTGCGGCACGCCGCTCGAGCACGCCGTGCTCCACGTTGTCGGCAAGGACGAGAAGCGGGTGGCGTCGGCCCAGAAAATCGTGGAACTGGTGAAAAACCATTCCTGCGGAGTGATCGCCGTCGGCAACGGCACCGCCGGCCGGGAGACCGAAACGCTCGTGGCCGAACTGGTGACGGGCGAACTCGGCGAACTCGACGTGGGCTATGCGATCGTCAACGAGGCCGGCGCGAGCGTCTACTCGACCAGCGCCTACGGCCGTGAGGAGCTGCCGACACACGAGGCCTCGATCCGCGGCGCGATCTCGATCGGCCGCCGTCTGCAGGATCCGCTCTCGGAGCTGGTGAAGATCGAGCCGGCGAACATCGGCGTGGGCCTCTACCAGCACGACGTCAAGGCAAGGCATCTCCACGCATCGCTCGACCAGGTGGTGGAGAGCTGCGTCAACTACGTGGGTGTCGATGTCAACACGGCCAGCCCGGCGCTCCTGCGGCGGGTCTCCGGCTTCAACCAGGCGACCGCCAAAAACTTCCACGAGTGGCGGACCAAGAACGGCCCGTTCACCTCGAGGCAGCAGTTTCTCGAGGTGCCGGGCTTCGGCGAGGCGGCGTTCGTGCAGGCGGTCGGATTCCTGAAGATCCCGGGGGGCACGAATCCGCTCGATTCGACCTGGATCCACCCCGAGAGTTATCCGATCGCGGAGAAGGTGCTGGAGCGGCTCGGCGGCAGCCCGACCATGCTCGCGAGCCGACAGGAGGCCGAGGCGCTCGCTGAAAAGGCGGCGGCGGTCGATCTCGTGGCCCTCTCCCAGGAACTCGGCGTGGGCCGTCTCCTGCTGGCCGACATCCTCGAGCAGTTGGCCCGCCCGGGCCGCGATCCCCGCGAGGATCTGCCGAAGCCGTTCTTCAAGAAGGGCGTGCTCAAACTCGAGGATCTGGCGGTGGGCATGGAACTGCTCGGCTCCGTCCTCAACGTGGTCGACTTCGGCGCCTTCGTCGATATCGGGCTGCACGACAGCGGGATGGTTCACATCAGCCAGTTGTCGAGCCAGTTCGTCCGTGACCCGCACGACTTCGTCAGCGTCGGCCAGATCGTGCAGGTCTGGGTGTTGGAACTCGACAAGGCCCGTCGCCGCGTGGCGCTCACGATGATCCCGCCCGCCGACCGGGAGCGACAGCAACGCCGGGAGGAGGCCCGCAAGGAACAGAAGGCGCGGCGGGCCGAACAGCGGCAGTCGCCCCCGCCGGCGGCCGAGGCGGCCGGGAGCCGTGGGCGTCCGCCCGCTCGGCCGGCCAAGGGCGGAGGTCGCCCACCACGCCGCGATCGGCCTCCGCGCGAGCCCGAGCCGCGCACCTATGTGGCCGCAGGACCGAAGAAGCCGGCGGCGCCGATCTCCAAGGCGATGCGGGAGGGCAAGGAGCCGCTCCGCACGTTCGGCGATCTCAAGCAGTTTTTCGAGAAAAAGGACGCTGAAGAAGCGTCGGCCGATCAAGAAAAACCCGCCGGCGGCTCATGACCACGCCGGCCGTGAGTCCACGATCGATCACCTCTCGCGGAACGTGATCCGCCCCTTGGTGAGATCGTAAGGGGAGAGTTCGACCTTCACCTTGTCGCCCGGAACGATGCGGATGAAGTTTTTCCTCATCCGACCGGCGACGTGGGCGTTGACGATGTGTCCGCCCGTGATCTGCACGCGAAAACGCGTGTTGGCAAGAGCCTGCGTGACGACGCCCTCGACTTCGAGTGCCTGTTCTTTTTCCGCCATGGATATCCTTGATGAACCGTCGGGAAGGTCCACGAAATGTAGCCCGCCGGGGCCGGCCAGTCCAGCAGGCCTTACGCCTCGTCGTCGGCGGTGGGGGCCGATCCGGAGGCTTTCCAGCGGAGATACGCGTTGAAGAAGCCGTCCAGATTGCCGTCGAGCACGCTCTGGAAGTTGCCGACGTAATGGCCCGTGCGCTGGTCCTTCACCCTCTGGTCGGGGTGGAGAAAGTAGTTGCGGATCTGTGAACCGAAGCCGGTTTTGGGCTGCTGCTTGTAGCGGGCGAGCTGTTCGGCCTCGCGCTTCTCCTCCTGGAGCCGTGCGATTCGGGCGCGGAGCATCTTGATGGCCGTGGCCCGGTTTTTGTGCTGGCTCCGCTCGCTCTGGCACTGCACCACGATCCCCGTGGGGAAGTGGGTCATCCGGATCGCGCTCGACGTCTTGTTGACATGCTGCCCGCCGGCGCCACTGGCCCGGAACACGTCCTCGCGAATGTCCTCGTCCCGGAGTTCAACCTCGGTGTCGTCGTCGGCGATCTCGGGAGCGACGTCGACCGCCGCGAAACTCGTCTGCCGTTTTCCTTCGGCGTTGAAGGGGCTGATGCGGACGAGCCGGTGGATGCCGGTCTCCCCTTTGAGGTAGCCGTAGGCCTGCGGGCCCTTGATGGCGACCGTGGCGCTCTGGATGCCGGCCACGGCGTCATCCTGGCGGTCGAGCAGTTCGACCGTGTAGTCGTGTTTCGAGGCCCAGGCGGAATACATCCGCAGGAGCATCTCCGCCCAGTCGTTCGCGTCGGTGCCGCCGTCGCGGGCGTGAATCGAGACCAGGGCGTCGCAGGAGTCGTGCGCCCCGGAGAGGAGCGACGCGAGTTCGAGCGCATCGACCATCTTCTCGAGACGATCGGCCTCCGCGGCGACTTCGGGCTCGAGCGAGACGTCCTCGCGGGCGAGTTCCTCCAGCGCCTCGAGGTCGCCGCCGGCAGCGACCGCCTCCTCGAGGGGCTTGAGGATGGAGTTGATTCCCTTGAGTTCGGCGACGGTCGCCTGGGCCTTCTCGGAGTTGTTCCAGAAGTCGGCCCCGCTCATCGCCTCTTCGAGCTTCTGAACCGATTGCCTGCGTCCGTCCCAGTCAAAGAGAGTCTCGGAGCTGGAGGAGCCGGGCCCGGATCGATGCGGAGCGGTTGAGAAGAGCTGTGTCCATGGAACGGATTCTACGCGGCGGCCTCCACGCGGAGAAGCCGGGCTGCGTTCGGAACGCTATCGCACGCGTTTGGTGGTGGATGTCGTCGTGCCGGATGCCATCGCGGCGAGGGCCATCCGAGCCGCCGCGGTGTCGTCGTCGAGGATCGTGCCGATGCCCTGCCAGCCCGTTTGGGAGATCGTCGCCCCGACAGGCTTCGAGAGAACGACACGGAAGGTCTCGTTCGGCTCCCGCAGCCGGTCGCCTTTCACGGCCACTCGGAGCGTCATGGTCGTTTGTCCCGCCGCGAACCGCAGCGTGCCGCCGCCGCGGACGTAGTCGCGGCCGGCGATGGCCGTGTGGTTGGCCGTCGACCATGCGGCCGACACCGGCTGGACCGATGCCGTCGAGAGCATGACCGTGAACGTCATCCAGCGGACCCCCCGCTGCCCTTCGGCGATCGAAGCGGAGCCGATCGACACGACGGGCGGCGGCGGCGCCGGCGGAGCCGCGTCCCAGAGCGAGCCGTCGGCCGCCGCGACGAGCGCCCGATAGCGATGGGCGGTGGCGAGGGGCTCATCCATGCGGTGAAGCTTCGCGAAATCGCCCCACGGACCTGCCCCCGCCTGGCCCGTGAACTGGAAGTCGATGAACAGATCCATGCCCGCCGCGTCGAGGCCGCGGAGATAGTCGCGTTGGATGTCGCCCATCCGCGGGTCGTTCGTCGCGGCGTAGAAGACGTCTTGGTAGGCCGCGCCGCGGCCATCCAGGTGGGGTCCACCCTCGTAGGCGACGAGTTGGATCGTCCGGCCGAGGCGGGCCGTCCACTCCCGCGCGAGTCGCTCGTGATTGGCCGTCCACGCCAGGCTCGTCGCCACGTTGGTTCGCGTGTCGGCGAGGACGCGGTCGACGGTGGTCGCGGCCGTATACCCCGCCCGCTGCTCATCGGTGGGCGTGATGTAGGGAGCGATGGCGATCGCGTCGAACGACCCTCCCATCGCTTCGGCGATCTGGCCCGTCACCCAGTCGACGGCCGCCCAGCCGGCGGCGACGCGGACGAGCCGATTCGTCTGGCCGGCGAACACGGCCGACCAGATGTCCATGTCGCGTTTCGCCTCGCGGCCCGCGATCCGCCAGTGGGCCAGGTCGGGATCGAGCCCGGCATTCTCGGGGAGCCGAGCCTGGTCGGCGATCCAGTGCGAGGACTCGAACCCCCACCCGAAGTTCCAGACCTCGTTGGCCCACTCGACGTGGACCCTGCGGCCCGGCTCGAGGTGGTCGCGGACGTACGTTGCGAAGTTCCGCACGAACGCATCGTCGGCGAGGTGCGGCATGTTGAACCAGGGGTCGGCATCGAGATCGTTGGCGAGCTGCACCATGTACTCGACCGCCATCCCGTTGACGATCGGCTCGCTCGCGGTGCCGGCCGGGCCCGAGCCCTGCCGAATGTCGGCGGCGTCACGGCGATCCCCCCAGCTGCGGATGTCGGAGGAGTTGGTCTCCTGCATCCCCATGAAGCGGAGCGTCTGGAAGGGGGCGAGCCGCCGCAGGAAGAGCGGGTGGAACGGCGAGAACGCCGCCCCCGGCTCCCAGCGTTGGCCGACGAAGCGGCGACCCTCCCAGTCGGGCATCCAGACGTTGAAGTTGCGGGCGGGATCGGCGGGGCTCGTCGACTCGATCACCAGGTAGATGCCGTTGTCGCCGGGGGTCACCTGGAGATCGGCGAAGTTTCTCCCGGTCGCCGTGGTGCCGCTGGCGACCACGCGGGCGTCGAATCCGAAGGTGACGACGCCGGTACCATCCCATTCGGCACGATACAGACCCCCCGCATAGCCGCCGGCGAGGCCGCGGAACAGCAGTGTGCCCGCACGCTGCTGCATCAGCTGCCCGGAAGCGTTGGTCCAGGTGGCCAGCCGGGCCACGTTGCCATCGGCGTCGAGTTCGAGCGGCGGCGTGCCGGCATCATCCCACGACGTGCCCCACGTGGCGGTGTTGAACGCATGCGCGATCCAGGGGCGGGAGGCCTTGAAAGCATCGGTGAACGTCCAGGCCGGCGACCAGTCGACGACGTTCTCGAGGTTCATGCCGACGGCCATGACGCCAGTGGGGGCGTCGGTGGCCTGGGCGTCGGCCGCCATCAGCGAGCGGGCCTCGAGCCGCTCGATCCCCATGCCGCAAAATGCGGCGCGCGTTGCATTCCGGGGCGGTCGCCGGCACGTGCCGCGGGAAGCGTTGGCAACGGTCATGAGTCGACTCCAGGCCTGTTTCGGCGGGGTAAAACGCCGCCGGCGGGAGCGATCCCGACGAACGACTCCGCCGCTGCCGACGCATGGCAAGCAACTCGTGTGCCGAATCAGACCCGCTCGACCCGGCTTCCCGGCAGCCGGCGGAGGATCCGCCGCATCTCGAGGATGCCGATCGTGGACAGCACCTGGGAGGCGGCGAGGCCCGTGGCCGCGACGATCGCGTCCACATCGACGGAGGCCTGCTGCCCGGCCTGCTCGAGGTGATCATCGATCGCGCCGAGCACGGTCCGTTCGACATCGCCGAGCTGGAGTTCCGCCGGCGACTTCACCTCCCGGCCGTCGGCGGTGGTCGCTGTTTCGAAGAGCGGCCCGAGTTCCTCGAGGATGTCGTCCACGCTCTCGACCAGCCTCGCCCCGTCGCGGAGGAGTTGATGGCAGCCGCGGGCCATGCGGCAGTCAATCTGGCCCGGCACCGCGAAGACCTCGCGGCCCTGTTCGCCCGCGAGCCGCGCCGTGATCAGCGCTCCCGAACGAGTAGCCGCCTCCACGACGACCGTGCCGAGCGACAGTCCCGACACGATCCGGTTGCGCTGGGGAAATGCCCCGGCACGAGGCCCGGAAAAAGGCGGCGGCTCGCTCACCACCGCGCCGTGGGCGACGACCTCCGTGGCGAGATCGGCATGTTCGGGAGGGTAGACGGCAAGCACGCCCGTGCCGAGCACCGCGATGGTGCGGCCGCCGGCGTCGATCGCACCGCGATGGGCGGCGGCGTCGATGCCGCGGGCCAGCCCGCTGACGACGGTATAGCCGGCCCGGGCCAGGCCGCCGGCGAGCTGCCACGCCACCCGCTTGCCGTAGGGCGTGGCGTGGCGGGCGCCCACGACGGAGACCGCGAGGGCGTCGCACGGCTTGAAGCCGCCACGGACGAAGAGCACACCTGGCGGGTCGTCGATCCGCGCGAGCAGCGGCGGGTAGTTTTCAGCACCCTCGACGAGCATGTCGATGCCCCGGCTGCGGCAGACGTCGATCAACTCCTCGGCCGCGCGGTCGGCCACGAGCGCTGAAATCCGCGCCGCCAGCACAGGTCCGATTCCGCCCACCGTGGCGATCTCGCGGGAACTCGCCGCGAACACGGCTTGCGGCGAGCCGAACCGTTCGAGGAGCAACTGCCGCAGCCGGCCACCGATGCCAGGCACGCAGGAGAGCCGAACATGCGCGAGGAAGTCGGCGTCGATCGCCGGACTGGAGGCGGGCATCGGTGGGCTCCGGGAGCATCGCGGACAGAACGTGTACAGGCGTTCCGTTGTAGGCGATGCGATCGCCGCCGTCAAAAGGGGGGCCGGGAATCCTCGGGCCGAGCCGGGCCGGATCGCAGCCGCCCGATGCCGACCTCAGCCGGCCGCCACCTTGAGTTCCGCGAGATGCTGTGCCGTGTTCACCAGGCGGTCCCAGTTTTGCTCGACATACTCGGGCGGGCCGCCGATCTGGGCCACCACCTGGGCGACTTCCTCCGTGGGCACCATCTCGATGGCGTCCCAGGGGCAGACCTTGAGATCGTAGGGATTCGACTTCTTCCCGGGGATGTGCACGCACACCTCGCAGCCCACGCACCGCTCGATGTCGATCTCGCACCAACTCTGCAGGTTGTGGAACTGGTCGTACTGCTGCACCTTGATGATGCAGTCAACCGGACAGACCTCGAGGCACGACTCGCACCCGGTGCAGTTGTCGGCATTGATGACCGCAAGTTCCTTGGGGAGCTTCTTGCGGGGTCCTGCTTTGGCCATGGTGGGTTTGATCGGTGGAAAGGGGACGGTTTCTGGAGCCCCTTCATGGTAGCCGGCTCGGGCCGGCCGTCAAAATCGGACCAGTCGCGTGAATCAGGCCGCCCGGCGGAGGCCGGCCGTCGGCGACTCCGCCGCGTAGTCGTAGCCAAACCGCTCGATGTCCTCCGCGAAATGGTCGCGGACGAGGGCCACGAGCCGCGGGCTGTAATAGTCGCGATAGTCGCGGCGGGAGCTGGCGTTCACATGGCCCAGCGGGGCCACGATGCCGATCCGGCGGCAGACGTGGCTGAAGTCGGAGGCCACGGTTTCGTAGCGGCCGAGAAAGTCAACGAGCAGCCGGCCCCGGGAATCGCAGAGCATCCGCGTCTGCGAAATCTTGCCGCGACGGATTTCGTAGCGGAGATACGCCTCGAAGTCGGGCAGCCGCGTCGCGAGGCGGCGGCGGTGGCTGACGTGGGTGGCGTGTTCCCCGTTGGCGCGGAGGAAGTGGAAATACGACACCATCAGGTCCCAGGGATTCCGCACGAAGGCGAACTTGAACAGTGACTCGAACACGTCACCGGGCAGGTTGCGGCGGAGCGTGTCGGCCGGCGTGTGGGGGCGAAACCGCCGCAGCCGATACGGCGCGTAGTGGTTGACCTTGATGCCGATCCGCTCGAGCCAGCGGTTGGCCCAGTAGTGCTGGCTGTGATCCGCGTGCGAAAAAAGAGCCCCGGCCACGCTGGAGCCCGCCGTCTTGGGCACGTGAATGAAGGCAAACCGGTGGCGGTAGGAGACGAGCATGCGGCGACCTCGCGGGCCGGGGAGGGTCGCGAAACCCACCGCCCGCCGCAAGAGCGTTTTCCGGAGGCTACACGCACTCCCCGCGGACGAGGTCTTCGGGCGTCTGCCGGGCCCGGACGAGTCGGTGCGTGCCGCCATCGACGAGCACCTCGGCCGGCAGCGGCTTCGAGTTGTAGTTGCTCGCCATCACGAATCCGTAGGCCCCGGCGATCTCGATCACGAGCAGATCGCCCACCTCCGCCGCGGGCAGGCTGCGCGTGGCCACGAAGCCGCCATCCGTCTGCGTGAAGATGTCGCCCGACTCGCACAGCGGGCCGCCCACCGCCACCTCCTCGTCGGCGACGTGCTCGGCCCGGCTTTGCGGGCAGAGGCTCATCGGGTGGTAGGAGCCGTAGAGGACGGGCCGCGCGAGGGTGTTGAAGCCCGCATCGACGAGGACGTATTTTCGCGCGCCCTGCTTCTTGATGGCGCGGATCTCCGTGACCACGGAGCCGGATTCGGCCGTCAGATAACGGCCCGGTTCGATTTCGAGCCGGATGCGGTGGCCGAACCGGTCCTCGAGCCGCTTCCGCGTGGCATTCCAGAGCGTGAAGTAGCCGGAGAGATCGGCATGCACCTCGCCCGGCTTGTAGGGCACGGGCAGTCCGCCGCCGGCGCTCACCATCGTGAGCGAACGGCCGACCTCGATCGCCACCCGTTCGAGCGCCTCGGCCACCTCCGCCAGATGCGCGAGGTCGGTGCCGCTGCCGATGTGCATGTGGAGTCCGCTGACGGCGAGCCCGGCCCACTCGGCCCGCCGGAGCACGTCGGGAATCTCCTCGTGCCAGATGCCGTGCTTCGAGCCTTCTCTCAAATTATTTTAGGAAACACTTATCATTTAATGTTAAGGCCTGGAGTTGAGCGAATAAAACAAGCAGGTGGTCTTCATAATTTCATGAATTGTCCAATGCCAATACTT
>SXWC01000142.1 GCA_005789975.1 Planctomycetaceae bacterium | reverse complement strand
GACTACTGCTGCTGCCATGCCAGTTTCGCGCTCCGCGAGATGGGCATCGAGAGCGTGATGGTCAACTCCAACCCGGAGACCGTCAGCACCGACTACGACACGAGCGACATGCTCTTCTTCGAGCCCCTCACCTGCGAGGATGTGCTCAACATCGCCGACCGCATCCAGCCCGACGGCGTGATCGTGCAACTCGGCGGCCAGACGCCCCTCAACCTCGCCCGGGCGCTGCATGCCGCCGGCCTGCCGATCATCGGCACCTCGGTCGATACGATCGAGATGGCGGAAGACCGCGAGCAGTTTCGCGAGCTGCTCGACCGGCTCGGCCTCATGCAGCCGGCCAGCGGCATCGCGCGGACGCTCGAGCAGGCCCGCCGCGAGGTGGCGAGGATCGGCTACCCGAGCCTCGTGCGGCCGAGCTTCGTGCTCGGTGGGCGTGCCATGGAGATCTGCTACGACCAGGTGCAGTTCGAGCGGTACGTGGCCGAGGCGTTCATCGTCGCGCAGGGACAGCCCGTCCTGATCGACCGCTTCCTGGAGGATGCGATCGAGGTCGACGTCGACTGCATCTGCGACGGCAGGGACGTGATCGTGGCCGGCGTGATGGAACACATCGAGGAGGCGGGAGTCCATTCGGGCGACTCGGCCTGCTGCATTCCGCCGCACAGCCTGTCGCCGGAGGTGATCGCCGGGATCAAGGCGGCGGCGACGGGGCTGGCGAAGAGCCTCGGCGTCGTCGGGCTCATGAACGTGCAGTTCGCCGTCAAGAAGGAGACCGGTGCCGACGGCACCAGCCGCCAGTCGCTCTACGTGATCGAGGTGAATCCGCGGGCCAGCCGGACGGTGCCCTTCGTGGCCAAGGCGACGGGGATGCCGGTGGCGAAGGTGGCCGTGAAGGTGATGGCCGGCCTGAGCCTCGCGGAGCAGGGGATCACGGCCGACCCGGTGACGGCCCACGTGAGCGTGAAGGAGAGCGTGTTTCCGTTCGTGAAGTTCGCCGGCGTCGATATCGTGCTGGGGCCGGAGATGCGGAGCACGGGCGAAGTGATGGGTGTCAGCGACCGCTTCAGCATCGCCTTCGCCAAGAGCCAGATTGCGGCCGGCATCCTTCTTCCCGAGAAGGGCCGGATTTTCCTCAGCGTGGCCAGCGCGCCGGCGAAGGAGGCCATGGTGCGGCTCGCGGGGCGGCTGGTGACGCTCGGCTTCGAACTGCTCGCCACGTCGGGCACCGCGCGGACGCTCGCCGAGGCGGGCATCGCCGTCGAGGTGGTGAAGAAGCTCCAGGAGGGGCACCCGAACCTGATCGACCATCTGATCGATGGCCGCGTGCAGCTGATCTTCAACACGCCCCGGGGCAAGGGCGCTCGAACCGACGAGGGCCGCATCCGGGCGGCGAGCGTGCTCTACGGCGTGCCCTGCATCACGACGCTGCCGGCGGCCGAGGCCTGCGTGCTCGCGATGGAAGGAATGCGGACGGAGCCGCTCTCCGTGCAGCCGATCCAGGACCGGTTTCCGGAGCCGGTGGCGAGCCACTGAAGCGCGTCCGGCTCACGCATGAGCGGCAGCCCCGACCCGCCGGGCCTCCCCGGCGCGGCCGCCGTGCCGGACAGGATCGGGACGGACCGGGGTTTTCCGTGGACCTGGTCAGTAGTAGCCGAAGAGCGTGAAGTCGCGGCCGTAGATGCGGCGGAGGTTGGCCACCGCCTCGGCGGAGAGCCCTGCGTCGGGGAGCGTCTCTCCGCCGCGACGGCGGTTGACCTCCGCGATGGGCCGCAGCGTGATCGCAACGTCGGCCATGAGCACTTCGAGGTCCGCCGCGAACGATTCGGTCTTGAACACCCGGTTCACGGCGAGTCTTCCCCGGCTTTCGAGGAAGGTGTGCTGTGGCGCGAACCACGGCAGGCGGAGAAGTTCCGAGTGGGGCTGCAGCGACACCGCGACCTCCGAGGCCGTGGTCCCATGACGCGCGACGAGCGGCCGAGCCTCGGGCAGGCAGGTCCAGAGGTCGTCGGTGTGGATGTGGTTGTAGGCCGAGACGAACCGGGTGAGCGGATTGCGGACGAATGTGAACACGTAGGCCGATGAGAAGAAGCCGGGATCGGCGTCGTGGTAATCCTGAGCCGTCACGTGGCCGGTCTGAAAGCCGAGGTAGGCGTCGAGGAAAGCCGAGCCGGCACACTTCGGCACGTGGATGAAGATCAGGCGATCGCTGCGGAATTGCCGCGGGATCAGCCCTGGCTTGCGGCGGCGACTCCCCATCATTCCGTGGAACAGGCGTCGCAACTCGTGCATGGCAGGGAGTTCGTGGGGGAGCGGTCTGCACCGCCGTGCGGTCCTGGAGTGCCGGTCTTAGCGTCCCGGCGACTCGCGAGGCAAGCGGAATGATGCCGGGGCAGGCGTCGTCATGGCCGTCGCGGTCTGCCGCGGGTAGAGTCGGTGAAAGCCATGCGAGCACCATCTTTCCCCCCTGTCCCGGCTTCTCCCCGGCCGCTCCCCGCGCCCTCCATCGACGAGCCGCCGCGGCTCACGGCGCGGACGCTCGAGGGGCTCGAGTGGGTGCTCGTACGGGAGCTCGAGGCCCTCGGTGCCGTGGATTTCCGGGTCGGCCGGCGAACCGTCGAGTTCGCCGGGGAGCCGGGCCGCGAACGCGAGACGCTCTACCGCGCGGTGCTCGAGTGCCGCACGGCGATTCGGGTCCTCGAGCCACTCGGGCGGTTTCGCGTCGATTCCCCCGAGAGCCTCTATCGGGCGATGCAGGAGATCGACTGGACCGAGCAGCTCAAGGTCTCCGATACGCTCCGCGTCGATGCGGCGATCCACGACACGTTCCTGACGCACTCGCTCTATGCGGCCCAGATCGTCAAGGATGCGGTCGTGGACCAGCTGCGAACGCCCAGCGGCAGGAGACCGAGCGTGCAACTCCGCGGGGCGACCCTCCGCCTCGCACTCCACCTCGTGGGGGACGTGGCCACGATCTTCCGGGACGCGGCCGGCCGGTCGCTCCACCAGCGGGGCTGGCGGATGGGCGAGGTCGAGGCGCCGCTTTCCGAGGTGCTCGCCGCCGGGATCCTCGCGATCGCGGGGTGGTGGCGGCCGGGGGCCGCCGCGGGCGAGCGGGTGGAGCCGGCAGCGCTGCTCGATCCGCTGTGCGTCTCCGGCACGCTGGTGATCGAGGGGGCGACGATCGCCGCGGGAATGCCGCCGGGCCTCTGGCGGGCGCGACGCAAGGGGCATGGCTTCTTCAGGTTTCGTGACTGTGACAAGGTTCTCGCCGACCGGCTCGTGGCACAAGCCGAGGCCGCGGTCCAGCCGCCGCGGCAGGCCTTCGCCATGAGCGATCTCGATCCACGGGCCGTCGAGGCGGCGCGGGCCTGCGCCGCGGCGGCAGGTGTGGCGGACTTCATCACGATCGAGCAGAAGCATTTCGAGCAGGCGGGGCCCGCTTCCGCCGCCGGCCTCGTGGCCACCAATCCACCTTACGGCGAGCGGCTCCCGCTGCCCCGCGCCGGCGCGCTGTTTCGCCGTCTCGGTGACTGGCTCGTGGCCCATTGCGGCGGCTGGCGGGCCGCGATCCTCGCCGCCGACAGCCCTGCGGCGACCCACCTCGGCCTGCGGCCCGCGCACCGCGTCGCCCTGATGAACGGCCCGATCGCCTGCCGGTTGCTCGAGGTGGAGATCCGGGAGCGGGCCGTGCCGCGGCCTCCCGAGGCGGAAGCCCCCGCGGCCCACGGCGGCGTGCCCGACGCGGCCATCCCGGACGCCGCCCTCCCGGACGCCGCCGCCGATGGCGCGGCAGATCCCCCGAACCCCAGTTGGCCCCGCGGTCGCACCACCGCCGACCAGATCGGTGACTTCCGCCGGCGTCTCGCCAAGAGATACAAGCATCTCTCGAAGTGGGCCCGCCGTCAGGGCATCGAAGCCTTCCGGGTGTATGACCGCGACATCCCCGAGATCCCGCTGGTGATCGATTGGTATGCCGGCTGGCTGCATGCCGCCGAGTACGACCGGCCGCACGAGCGAACCGACATCGAGCACGAGGTCTGGCTCGACCGCATGGTCGAGGCGGCGGCGGCCGAGTTGGGCGTGCCCGCGAACCAGGTGTTCCTGAAGGTGCGAAAGCGGCAGCGGGACGGCGGCCAGTACGAGAAGGTCGATGCCCGCCGGGCGGTGCTCGCCGTGAAGGAGGGAGGGCTCGAGTTCGAGGTCAATCTGTCCGACTACCTCGACACGGGGCTCTTTCTCGACCACCGGCAGACGCGGGCGCTGGTCCGCGAAGAGGCGTCTGGGAAGCGATTTCTCAATCTCTTCTGCTACACGGGAAGTTTCTCGGCCTATGCCGCCGCCGGCGGTGCGATCGAGACGACGAGCGTCGATCTGTCAAACACCTATCTCGACTGGACGCGGACGAACCTCTCGCGCAACGGCTTCAAGGACGCCGGCAGGGACCGGGTCGTGCGGGACGAGGCCCGTGCGTTTCTCGAGCACCGCGCCCGCCGCGGTGAGTCTCCCTTCGATCTGGTCGTCGTCGATCCGCCGACGTTTTCCCGGTCGGCGAAGAGCGAAACTCCATGGGACATCGAACGCGATCATGCGGAACTCCTCGAACTGGTCGCGCGGAATCTCTCGCCGGGCGGCGTCGTCTTCTTCTCGACCAACTTCCGGCGGTTTCACTTCGCCAGTGATCGGCTCGCGCCGCTCTACTCGATCCGCGAGATCACCAACCGGACGATCCCGGAGGATTTTCGCAACGAGCGGATCCATCGTGCCTGGCGGATGGTGGCGAAGCCGCCGGTTTGACGCGGTTTTGCCCCGACTCATACATTCAGGCCCATGATTTCCCGGAAAACCACCTCCTGGACGGTCGTGGCCTGCCTCCTGGCGGTGGCCGGATGCCGTCCAGCCGATCCGACGCTCGTGAAGATCGTGTCGAGCCTGCCCCGGACCGGCAGCGCCAAGCAGCAGTCCGACACCATCGTCCGAGGCATCCGCATGGCCGTCGAGGAGGCCGACGGGAAGGTGGGTCCGTTCAGGATCGAATATCTCGATCTCGACGACTCGACCGCCGCGGCCGGGCAGTGGACGAGCGAGGCCGAGGCGGCCAACGCCCGCCGGGCGCTTCAGGATCCCGACGTGGTGGCCTACATCGGCACGTTCAACTCCGGGGCCGCCAAGGTGTCGATGCCGATCCTGAACCTCGGCGACCTGCTGATGGTGTCGCCGGCCAACACGGCCGTGGGCCTGACGAAGCCGGGTCTTGGAGCGCCGGGCGAGCCGAGCGTCTACCGGCCGACGGGCCGCCTCAACTACGTGCGGGTGGTGCCGGCCGACGACCTGCAGGGGCCCCTCTCGGCCGACTGGGCGAAGAAACGCGGCGTGAAACGCGTTTCCATCCTCGACGACAACGAAGTCTACGGAAAGGGTCTTGCCGACCTCTTCGAAGAGCGGTGTCGCGAAATCGGCATCGAGGTGCTCGGCCATGATTCGATCGACGCCAAGGCGCAGGAGTTCAAGTCGCTGATGGCGAGCGTGAAGGCGGCCAATCCGGATCTCGTCTACTTCGGCGGCACGACGCAGAGCAAGGGCGGCCAACTCGCCAAGGACATGGTCAGTGCCGGAATCACCGCCCTCTTCATGGTGCCCGACGGCTGCCGTGAGCAGGTCTTCATCGACTCCGCCGGCGCCCCGAATCTCGAGGGGCGGTGCTTCGTGACCTTCGGCGGGCTGCCTCCCGACAAGCTGACCGGCAAGGGGGGCGAGTTCGTGGACCGCTACCGCAGCAAGTATGGTGAACTGCCGGAGGCCTATGCCGTCTACGGCTACGAGGCTGCCTGCGTGGCCCTGCGTGCGATCCGCGAGGCGGGCACGAAGGACCGCCGGGCGATCACCGACAAGGCCCTGGCGATCCGCGATTTCGACGGCGCGCTTGGACGTTGGGGGTTCGACCAAAACGGCGACACGACGATGCGGACGCTGACGGTGAGCGTCGTCAGGGACGGGGAGTTTCGCTTCGAGGAGATCCTTGACGCCGGAGGAAGCGCGGAGGAGGGGGGGGACGTCGCGCCCTGAGGCGGAACCATGCAGTTTTTCCTCCAGCAATGCCTGATCGGGATCACCAACGGCGCCCTCGTTGCGCTGGTGGCGCTCGGCTACACGATGGTCTACGGCATCATCCGCCTGATCAACTTCGCCCACGGCGACCTGATCATGCTGGGCGCCTGCCTCGCGCTGACATTGGTGTCGGCCTTCGGCCTCGCCGGAGGCGGCATGGTGACGACCTGGGTCGGCGTGGTGCTGTTGGTGCTGCTCTGCGGCCTGTTCTGCGGCGGGCTCAACGTGGCGGTCGACCGGATCGTCTACCGCCCGCTCCGTAACGCCCCGAAACTGGCGCCCCTCGTTTCGGCGATCGGTGTCTCCTTCATCTTCATGAACCTCGGGCTCTTCTGGCTCGGTCCGTCGGACCGGTCCTTTCCCGAGCTGCTGCCGCCGGCGAATCTGCTCGCCGGCGAGGGGCTGCAGTTCACGGCGAAGGATCTGCTCGTGCTGGTGGTGGTGATCCCGCTGATGATCGGGCTGTCCCTGCTCGTGAAGTCGACCCGACTCGGAAAGGCGATGCGGGCCGTTTCGCAGGATCCCACCGCGGCGGCGCTGGTGGGCATCGACGTCGACCGGGTGATCGCCTTCACGTTCTTCGTGGGGGGCTTCCTGGGGGGCGCGGCGAGTGTGATCTACGGCCTCTACATCAACACCATCAGTTTCCAGATGGGCTTCCAGAACGGGCTTTACGCGTTCACGGCCGCGGTGCTCGGCGGGATCGGCAGCATCCCCGGCGCCGTCGTGGGCGGGCTGGTGATCGGCCTCGTCAGGTCGCTGTCGAGCGCCTACGTCGGGGAGCGGTGGACCGGTGCGATCGTGTTCGCGATCCTCATCGTGATCCTCGTGTTCCGCCCCGAGGGCCTGTTGGGCCGGGGCACGAAGGAGAAGGTGTGATGGAGAACGAGCGCCTCAGTGGCATCAGCGACGCGACCGGGGCGGTGCCGCTCCGCGAGCGCGTGTCGGCGTTCATCCGCGAGCGGTGGGAGCTGGTGGCGCTGGTCGTGTTCGCGGTCGCCCCGCTGGTCGTGCCCGCGCTTGGCGGCGCCCTCGGGGGCCAGGTGACAACCCTCTTCATCTACTGCATTCTCGCGCTGGGCCTCAACGTGATGGTCGGTTACACGGGGCTCGTTCACCTCGGGATCGCCGCCTTTTTCGGGATCGGGGCCTATGTGTTCGCCATCCTGACGGTGCCGATGTATCCGTTTCAGATGCGGTTCGCCACGGCCGCGGCCGTGAGCGTGCTCGCGTCGGCCGCGATCGGCCTGGCCCTCGGCGCACCGACGCTGCGGCTGCGGGGTGATTATCTCGCGATCGTCACGCTCGGATTCGGTGAGGTGGTGAAGGTGACGCTCCGTAATCTGGAGCAGATCACGGGAGGCATGAAGGGCCTCAATCCCGTGCCGCCGCCCGGAGCGGGCGTGGTGATCGGCGGCACCGACCTCGGGCTCGCGTTTGCGATCGATCCCCGATGGTTCTATTACCTCGCCCTCGCGGCGCTCGCCGGGGTGGTGGTGGCGATGCGGCGGCTCGAGCAGTCGCGGCTGGGCAGGGCGTGGGTGGCCGTCCGCGAGGACGAGCTCGCGGCCTCGGCGATGGGGATCGCCGCGACCCGCGTCAAGCTCTCCGCCTTCGCGATGTCGTCGGCCGTCGCCGGCCTGGCGGGCTGCCTCTATGCGGCCAGCCTCTCGACCACGGCCGATCCCAACGCGTATGACTTCAACCGCTCGATCATGGTGCTCTGTGCGGTGATCCTCGGCGGCCTCGGCAGCATCCCCGGCACGCTGCTCGGCGTGGCGCTGCTCGTGGGCTTCGACACCGTGTTGGCGCCATGGGCCGACTCGGCGATCCAGCAGTGGAACATCAATCCGTCGGGCTCGAGCCTGCTCTCGTTCAGCGGCTGGCGGCTGGCGATCTTCGGCCTGGCGCTCGTGCTCGTGATGCGGTACCGGCCGGAGGGCCTGGTTCCCTCACGGCGGATGGCCGCCGAACTCCACGAGGAGCATTCATGAGTCGCGCAGGCACCGGTACTCCGACCCCGACGCCGCCGATCGGTGCGACGCCGCTGCTCGACGTGGATCGTCTCACCATCAGGTTCGGCGGGCTCGTGGCCGTCTCCGAGCTCGACCTGGAGGTCCCGGCGGGCACCGTCGTGTCGGTCATCGGCCCCAATGGCGCCGGGACTACGACGGCCTTCAACTGCATCAGCGGCATCTACGAGCCGACCGGCGGCACGGTGCGGTTCATGGGAAGACGGCTCGAGCGGACGTTCACTCCGGGGGTCTTCTGGTCGGCGCTCTGCCTCGGCCTGCTCACCGGCCTGCTCTTCGCGGCCGCGGCCGTCGACGTGGATCGGCTCTGGATGGCGGTCGTGAAGCGGGGCATGATCACGGGTGAGCCATTCACCGTCGCGGGCGCCATCGACCGCCTTCAAGGCTATTTCCGGGCCGAACTCGCCATCGATCAGATGGCGGGCAAGTGGCGGGTGGTCAGCGCCGACGGTTCCGACGTGCTCGCCATCAAGCGGCACCTGGACGAGGCCCGGGCCGTCCGCAACGAGTTGCAGGCCGCCGTCACCGCCCGACGCGTCGGCCCCGGGACGATTCCTGACGCGACCGATTCCGAGCGGACCGGCACCACGTCGACCCCCGAGAAGCTCGCCATCAAGGAGGAGGTGCTCGACCGCCTCGCCGCCGGCAAGTCACGGATCCGATGGCGGGGGATCGGGGGCCTGTTGTTCGGCCTGCTGCTGGGCACGGCGGGCACCCTCACGGTCTGGAATCGCGGTCGGCGGGCGGTCCATGTGGTCGCCCTGGCGGGAATCGCACGCACCTTCCAGCACGGCCGCGTCTTCGGCAACATGAGTGTGCTGGAAAATGTGCTGATCGGAGCCCATTCACGACGCCAGGCCGCCCAACGTGGCCTGCCCTTCATCG